>CBFGTI010000004.1:0-89119 GCA_965651695.1 uncultured Imperialibacter sp.
TCAAAGGAAGCCTTACCAATCCGCACCTCGCCCGCAAGTTTAATCTCAAATACAAAGATTTGAACCTGCTGATGGCGGCGCGGTTTTGAGGATTTGGTGCCCGGTTGAAGTCCGGCTATCCTGCCTGCTCGTAAGCCTTCTTCATCCAGTCCACCACTTCGGGGTTCACATCATCGGTGGAGGCCAGGTTGATCTTGTGTGAGCACATCGCATTGGCAGCAGTAATCGTTTCCAGCACGCCTACCGCTTCCTGCCCCTTCAAATTGATCCCGAGCTCGAAGCGGCTTTTGGTGGCCGGCGTAAGCATTGCAAACTGTTTTTTCCGGCGCACGCTGACGTAGGCTTTCTTTGGCGCCAGTTCAATATCGTCTCCGAATTTCTTTAGCTCAGCCACCAGTCTATCATAAACTGGCCTCAGGTTCTCCTTTCCTTTGTACTGCTCCGTAACCAGACTATCCTGATCTGCCGCGGAGCCGGCGTCGGACGCATTGGCTTTATGTGCTACAAGGTTGGCATAGCCATGCGTAAAGCCGTGAACCTCCTTCAGGTGTTTTATAATTTCTCCGTGTTTGGCAAGCCCGCTTGCTCTTACGATTTCGACCCATTCCTCCAAACTCTTTCCTGTGTTTTTCTTCAGGTTGTCGATCATCGTTTGTTCAGACTGATCCATATGTTTTCGATTTGAGGTTGTTAAATCTAATAATGATCGCGCCATTTGCTTTCAAAAACCTGGAGCTGAGTTTCCGAATAAGGAAAAAAGCTGACCAAAACCGGAGAATCGGGGGATTAACCCCTTTAAGCGTTTGCTTCTATCAAACAATAAAATTGAAAATCGTTTGATTACATCAAATGATCTGCCATGCCCTGTATCGTATCAACAACCCATCAGCGGCGAGCGCCCGCATCACTGGCTCCAGCTTGTCGGTACCCTGTCCCACCGGTGGGCTTTCAGCTTCTTGAGAAGATCTGCGGGCAACCCTTTTCCGTCGCTTGCGGCAATGTTGGCTTCAGCATGCCGCACCTTTCTCATGCCGGGAATAATGGTGGCTACGTCTTTATTACTTAGAATAAAGCGAAGGGCCATTTCGGGCATTGTCATGCCGGCGGGTACCAGCGGCTTTAGCGCATCGGCATGTTCGACGCTGGAATTCAGGTTTTCGGGCACAAAATAGGTAGAGCGCCAGTCATCGGCCGGAAAGGTTGTTTCCTTTGTCAGCAGGCCGGTAAGGGTGCCTTCGTCAAACGGGACCCGTGCTATAACGGCAATGTCGAGCTCCCTGCACAGCGGAAACAGGTGGTCTTCCGGAGCCTGGTCAAAAATATTGTAGATCACCTGCACCGAATCGATGAGGCCGGTTTTAAGGGTATTGAGTACGTTGTCGGGCTCCCAGCGGTTTACACTCACGCCAAACGCCCTCACCTTTCCTTCCTTTTTCAGTTTTGTTATCGCTTCTTTCCATTCATCCCGTTCGGCCCAGGCGTCTTCCCATACGTGAAACTGCTGCAGATCCATGCACTCAACGCCGAGATTTTTCAGGCTTTTTTCGGTGTATTCAACGATGTGGTCAAAAGGGAAGCATTCGGCGAGCTTGTAATGCGCCTTAGAAGGCCATTTAAAGTTTTTAGGCGGAATTTTGGTGCCGTAGTGCAGGTCCTTCGACGCATATTTTTTCAGCACCTTGCCCAGTATTTGCTCGCTTGCACCGGCGCCATAGCCCCATGCAGTATCAAAAAACGTGCACCCCAGTTCAACCGAACGGTCCAGCGAGTGATTTACTTCTTCGTTATCGGTTCCTGTCCATCCGGCAAGGCCCCACATGCCATAGCCCATTTCGCTTACCTGCCAGCCGGTTCGGCCAAATCTCCTGTATTGCATAAGATTGATGGTTTTGTCAGGTAAAAATAGAAAGACGAGCGGGAAATGCCAGCCGGACAGCTAATCGAGTTACGTAAATTGCGTTACGAACTTTACGTAATGTGATTTAGGTAATGAAAATGGCTTCACCCCAACCGCTCCAAACAGGCAGCCATGTCTATCCCTTCACCCAAAATGCCCCTGAACAGGTCCCCTTTCTTTTTTAGCCGTTTCGCCATGGTGTGAATATTGAATTCTGCCTTGTCCAACCCTTTTTTCACTTCTTTCCACTCCAGTGGGGCAGATGCAGTGGCCCCCGGTTTTGGCCTGAGGCAGTAGGGCGCTGCTATGGTTTGGCCCTTGCGGTTCTGCAGGAAGTCGAGGTAAATCTTGTTTTTTCTTTTTGCCGGGTTTCGCTCCATGCTGGTAATGCCGGGCAGCATGCCATTTACCATGTAGCAAATTACTTTGGCGAAGTCCTTCGCCTGATCGTAGTCGTATTTAGCGCCCAGCGGAATGTAAATGTGCAGGCCGCTGGAGCCCGATGTTTTAACATAGCCCGTAATTTTTCCTTTGTCGAGCACTTCTTTTACAGCCTGTGCTACTTCAATTACTTCTTCAAACGTATTCTTATCGCTGGGGTCGAGGTCGATGATGGTGTAATCGGGCCGCAGCAAGCTTTCTTTCCTGCTGTGCCAGGGGTTTATTTCAATACAGCCCAGGTTGGCCATGTAAAGCAGGGTGGCCGTATTTTGGCAGATCATATAGTTGATGTCCTTCTGGTTCGACTCCGAAAAAACTGGCACGGTTTCGATCCAGTAGGGCATGATCTCGCCGGTATCTTTGTGGTAGAATCCCTTCTTCGTGATGCCTTCGGGGTGCCGGTGCAAGTTCTCGGGGCGGTCTTTCAGGTAGGGAACTATATAATCAGACATAGCCAGGTAATACTCAATCAAGTCGTATTTACTGATTCCCTCCTCTGGCCAGTAGAGTTTGTCGAGGTTTGAGAAGTTCACCAGGTGCCCGTCCACATTTAGCTGATTGGCGCTGGCGGCATGGGCAACAGTTTTGTTGGCCGGCGACCTTACCGTTTCTTCTTCGCTTACCTCCGAGGGGCCTTTGTCGCTGCGCATTCCCTTAAATATGGGGTGCCGCATGTGCCCGTCTTTGGTCCATTCGCTAAAACTTACTTCGCAGATAAGCTCGGGTTTTACCCAGGTAGGTTTCCTTCCTTTCAGGTTAACCTTCTTGTCGAAAGGGTTGGTTTTGGTGATCAGCGGCTCCATCAATTCATACACCTCTTTTAAAAGTGCATCGTCGAAGCCGCCGCCACAATTGCCGGCATAGGTTAGCTTGCCGTTTTTGTAGATGCCAAGGATGAGGGACCCAAAATGCTTGCGGCTTCCTTTGCCCTCGGTGAACCCGCAAATAATTGTTTCCTGCCGTTCGCCGGTTTTTATTTTCAGCCATTTATCGGTGCGGGCCCCGGGAGTATAGGTAGAATTGGCCTTTTTGGCAATAATTCCCTCCATGCCTGCTTCTGCGGCTTTGTTGAAAAAGGCTGTGCCCATGCCTTCTATATGGTCGCAGTACCAGAGGTGCGGAATGCCTTCGATCAGTTCGGGAATCAGGCTTTTTCGCTCGGTAAGCGGCAGCCCGGTGGTATCGTGGCCATTGAGGTGAAGCAGGTCGAATACGTAGTAACGCAATTCGCCCCGCGGCTCGGTTTGATAATTTTGCAGCAGCTGAAACTGCGGCTGGCCGGTGGTGTCGAGCGCCACAATCTCACCATCAAGTATCACTTTTTCTGATATCCGCCGCAGTGCTTGCGATACCGGCTTAAACTTCTCGTTGAAAGACAGCCCGTTTCTTGAATACAACTGCACACCATTTTCGACATTCGAGGCAATGGCGCGGTAGCCGTCCCATTTTAGCTCGTAGAGCCAGTCGGGGTCGTCGAATGGTTTGCTGGCTTTTTTCGCAAGCATGGGTTTTACAAACTCATTCAGCTTAATTACTAATGGTTCCTTTTTGCTTTTGTACAGCTCCTCTACATAGTCTTCGCTATCGTACGCTTCGTCTACAGCATGCCTGTCCTTTTTCTTAATGAGGAGCCACTGGTTTTGCTCGCCTTCTTTGCTTTTTATTTTTACCAGCGCAAACTTTCCCCTGATCTTCTCTCCTGCAAAATCGATTTTCAAATCACCTTTTTCCAGCGCTTGCAGCAGGTGTTGTTCAGATTTGCCTTCGGCGGAAGTGTAGGTTCCTTTGTCCCAGATTGTCATGCGCCCGGCTCCGTAGTTGCCTTTCGGAATTATGCCCATAAAATTAAGGTAGTCGATGGGGTGGTCTTCCGTCATCACGGCCAGGCGCTTATCGCCGGGATGCAGCGATGGCCCTTTGGGTACGGCCCAGCTCTTCAGCACGCCTTCCATTTCCAGCCGCAGGTCGTAGTGCAGCCTGCGGGCTTCGTGCCGTTGTATTACAAACCGGAGTAGTGTGCCGCTGGCAGGTTTTCCGGATTTTGGCTCCGGTGTTTTAGAAAAGTCCCGCTTCTTTTTATATACATCCAGTGCCATTAGCTCGCTTTACTTTTTTTGCGTTCCAGGCTGGCTTTTAGCTGGGCCATCAAGTCTTTGGAAGAAGTGGTAGCTGGCTCGTACTTTTCCTTTTTCGTCTTTTTGCCTTTCGATTTGGCGTTGATTATCTTCATCAACTGGTCGGTGTACACGTCTTTGTATTTTTCCAGCTTAAAGTCTTCGGTGTATTGGTCTATCAGCATCAGCGCCATATCCACTTCTTTTTTATTCGCTTTAGTTTCGGGCAGGTTCAGTTCCTCCGTGCTCCGGAGCTCATCGGCAAAGCGAATAATGTGCAGCACCAGTGCATTGTCGTGGTAGTCGATCAGGCACAAGTTCTCCTTTTGCCTGAGCACAAACGTGGCTACACCCACCTTTTTGGTTTTTTTCAGCGAATCTCTCAGCAGGGCATACGACTTGGCACCCTCCTTTGTAGGCTCCAGGTAGTACGGCTTTTTAAACAGTAGCTCATCCACCTGGTTTTTGTCTACAAACTCTTCGATATCGATGGTTTTGCTTTTTTTTACGTTGGCTTTTTCAAAATCCTCATTGGTAAGCACCACGTAGCGTTCATCTACCATGTGGCCCTTCACTATGTCTTTCCATTCTACCTCTTCGCCGGTTTCTTCGTTTACCCGTTTGTACCGGATGCGGCCCAGGTTGTGCTTGTCCAGCATATCAAAGTCGAGTCCCCGTTCTTCGGATGCAGAATACATTTTCACGGGAATGCTAACCAAACCGAAGCTAAGGGTGCCGTTCCAGATCGATCTCATACGTTTCTTCTCCTTTCGCGCCTGAAGCTTCAGTATCAAAAACCGTACTGCCGGCTTTTATGAGCTTTAGGCTGCTTGTGGCGCGGATTTAAAGTGGAAGGCGGGGAAGAAAGTCTACAGCATGCCCGAGGTAAAAAGTCGCAACCGGAGTTGCTAAAGGTTATGGGAAAAAGGGGTACTGTCGAGCGGTATTTCGATGGTAAAGGTTGTGGGCTCACCTTCTATGCTGTGTACCGACAGCTTGCCGCCGTGTGCTTCGGTAATGGCTTTCGCCAGCGGTAAGCCGATGCCCCATCCCTTGTTCTGCGAATCGTCGATACGATAAAAACGAGAAAAGATGTGGGCCTGCTTTTCCAGGGGAATTGCCTTGCCGAAATTGCTCACGGTAATTTCGATAATGGAGTCTTTGGTGTGGCAGCCGACTGTAACCGGTTTGCTTTTATCTCCGTATTTGAGGGCGTTATCGATAAGGTTGTCAATCGCCCGCATCAGCGCATCACAATCTATTTTAGCTAGTATTTCGGTACGGCTGCATTTCAGCTCTATATTTTTGCCGTATTTGAGTTGAAAGCCTTCCACGGTTTCTTCGAGTTTTTCGACCAGGTTGCACTGCCGTATCATCAATGGCAGCCTTGCTCCCGAGTTTACCCGGTTTACGTCGAGCAGGTCTTTTATCAGGCGTTCGGCTTTTGACGTGTTGGAGCTAATTACTTTCAGCAGCTTGCCAACCCCGGCCTCCAGGGGCTCCTCTTCCAGAAGTTGTACGGCAAATTTGATGTTGTTGATGGGGTTGTTAAGGTCGTGCGATACCGAAGTGATAAAGTCGTCTCTCAACTCGTCGTCCATTTTGTACTTGCGCACGTTTTCTTCGGCCTTGTCGCGTTCCCGGATTACTTTCTGCTGTTCATACTGGAAATATTTTTCCGCTGCTTCTTCAGTCGCCTGGTCTATGGCATACATTATCTTGTCTCGTTCCCAGGGCGATATTTTTTTGTTTTCATCAAGCACATGGAAGATGATGCGCTTTAGCAAGCGGTACTCTTTTATCACGTGGGTAAGCGAGTATTCTTTAAAATTGGTGCGTTGTATGCCGTGCGCCGCACCTGCAAAATGCAGCTTGTCGTCACCGTTTGATTCCAGCACCTCTATAAGGGCATCGAGAAGATCGGGGGCGTCATCTTCAATAGCAGCTTTTCCATATTTTTTTACCTGCGGAAACTCCTTTTTTAAAACATCAAGCCACTGTTCTATTATTTCATTTTTATTCTGTTCAATTACGGCAGAAGCGTACATGGATAAAGGTTGTTGTTCGAGCCTGAGCCTCAGCAAAAAGCATGTGCCCTGAGTATCAACGCACTTTTGGGTTATCAAGTACGATTTCAGAAAAAAAACCAGCAGTTGGTGCGCAAAAAGAGGCTTAAGGTGGCCGTTGGGGCATCTTTCCCGCCAACAGCCTGCCACAGCACAAAAGCCGTACATGGCCGGGGAAAAACGCTCCGGCGCCTTTGTAAACTGGGCTGTGTGAAACAGCCGGTAAAGAAGAATATTTATATTTTGGTTGCGGAAATTAAGAAAAGAAGGTAAATATGTGCTTTGAAACCAGCTATGTAGTCAATTGTATGAACATTTTGATGAATTATGATGAGAGTCATCTCGTCCGCTTTCTTGAAATAGTTACATTTTCTGAAAGCTCGCCCTGGCAAGTGAAACGCACCTCAGGGGCAACTCCCCACGCTAAAACGCTATCTTCCCGATACCTCCCCGGCCCTGTTGTTTCTTTTGGTCGCACGGCCGGTGAAATAAGGTACCCGCTTTAGCGTTTTGTAAAAAACATGCCGATAATCAATTTCGCGTCTGCATGCGCCCTTACCCAGCATTTCCAAGGCGAAGCACACGTTAACTTCAAACCCAGGTAGCTATGTGGATCCTGTTCGCAACGGATTAACCTCATTATTTAATTAACCCCCTGCAGCCCGTTTCCTCCCGGGCGCCCAAATCCCAATCATTCTAAAAAACAAAACCAATTCTGCTTATGAAAATGAGTAGTGCGCAAGACTATGTATTTAATATTTTGCTTGCCGACGACGACCCTGAAGATTGCACCCTTTTCGAAGAAGCCCTCTACGAACTGCCCATTCGGGCCTTGCTTAGAACCATTAGCAATGGCGTAAATTTGCTTCAAATGCTTAGGGGTGCCACGGCGAATCTACCCGATGTGCTTTTTCTGGACCTAAACATGCCGATGAAATCGGGATACGAATGTTTGGCGGAAATAAAGGAGCATAAAAAGCTAAGGGAGCTGCCGGTAATTATATTTTCCAGCTCGTCGGAAAAAGAAGTGCTGAACTTGCTGTACGACATGGGGGCTCTATACTACATCGAAAAACCCAATGTGTTTTCCCACTTTAAACTGGTGATACACAAGGCTATCCTGCTGGTGGAAGCCAACAGAAATGCGCAGCCAACGCTCGACGACTTTCTACTGCAACCCTAAGCGGAAGGAGGCGGTGAAGCGTTTCGTGGCGGCGGTGTGCCTGGCAGCTCCTTTACGGGCATAATAGTTACTTCGTGTATTTTCCAGTGGATGCTTTGGAGTGCTGCCTCCAGCTCTTCCAGCCGGTCGAGTATGGGCTCTCCGGAAGCGGGCACTACAAACACTTCGCCGAAGTACACCTGGCCATCTTCCCGGAACCTGAAGGCTGCTTTTTTGATCCAGGGTTGTTTTTTCAGGTACTCGTCAACCTCTTTTAGCAGCGGGTCGGGTTGTTTTTGATCGGCCGTTTGCGGCTGGCGGTCCATCAGGTCTCTGGCGGCGTTTCTTAAACTTCCGAAGCCGTCGCGCAACACGCTGAAGGAAATGAAAATAGCCGCTACGGCATCTGCCCACCACCAGCCGAAGCCGATTCCGGTAATACCCACTACGGCCGCCAGGGCTGTCATCCAGTCAGCCTTTTGGGTCGATGCCGAGGTGTGGAGTACTTTGTTGTGCAGCTTATCGGCAAGCGGGAGCTTCTTTCGGCCCAGTATCATGGCGGGAATGGCACTATACAGCAGGGCAGCGTACATCAGGTAACCCAGCCATAGCACTTGCCCGCCTAATGCAAACGCCCCGATGGATGCATGCTCCTGCTTAAGGAGGGTAATGGAGGAATCGATGAGTAAAAAACACCCGATGGCGAAGAGCGCCACCGATCCGCACAAGAAGGCAATGGTAAAAGCTTTGTGATAGCCGTACGGAAACCTTTTGGTGGGCTGTTTGTCGTAAATAGCCGAAGCTACCAGGAACGAAAGACTGGGCAGGAGGCTCAGGGCGTCTTCCAGCCAGGCTGCCTTCATAGCCTGCGAATTGCCCGACACAAGATACATGGTAATGGCCACGGTAACCAGGTAACCCACGGTAATCCACTCCAGCCGGCGGGCTTTTTGCAGCGATGGCTTTAGCTCTTCGGGCAATTCAAATGCTGCGGTTGCTTTCATGGCCGGCTTTGTTTTGTTTGCTCAAAAAGAAACTTTTCTACCTGCAGCAGAAAAGCATTCTCGCCCGGTGCCACGGCAAACACGTACTGCTCCTTGCCTTCTCTTTGGTAGGGTCTGGTAAAGCCGGCGTGTTTTTTCCATGGCGACTTGCTGGTGATGCCGCCAATTACCAGGTCTATCTCAAACTTCTCCAACTTTTTGAAAAGGGCTTCTTCCGAGCTGTTTACCCACTCAATGTCGGCCTGCAGTTGCTCCGCCAGTATTTTTACAAGCTCTACCTCGGTGCCGGCGGGGGAGTTGCCCGAAACAATAGTAAACGGCGGGTGATGCGTGATGCCCACTTTAAGTGTGTGGCCCTGCACCTGCGTAAGTGTTTGCTCGGGGTCTTTGGGGAAATTGCTGCAGCCCATTGAAAGAAATGGGATCAGCAGCAGAAGGTGTTTCATAGCGGCTGCATTATGGTGAATGAACGGGAAAGGGAGGTATTTATTGGCGTGGTGCGGGCACAGGAATTTTGTTGCGTGGCTGATTTGAAGCTGTGCCGCCCCTCTATGTAGGAAAGCCGGGAGAAACGATCGGGAATTTGCCGGAAAGTGCCCCCGGGCTTACGCTATTTGAAACGGTACCCCACCATTACTTCGCCAAATATGTCACTTCCCTCATCCGGGGCCAGCATGCCGCTTATTCCCAGCCGGATGTTCAAGCCATTTAAAAATATTTTTGAAACACCCACAGGAATCAGCATTACGCCTGAGCCGAGGCCGTTATAGTCGTATCCGCCAAGTAGCCCAACATAAGGGAAAATGCTTCTGTTGTTATCCGGCTTATGAAAATAGTAGTTGAGCCCCATGGCCGCCCACGACACCCCCGCATGTATTTCATAATTTATCCTTGGCGTAATGAAATAGTCGAGTTTTCCGAACACATTCCCATAGTTGTAAGGTGACAACGCCAGGCCGCCGGATAGTGAAAGCGGTTTTGAAGTCCGAATGTCTATGCTGTCGGCAAATGTTCTCCTATACCCGTTTTGATAGTTTATATAGTCAATTTCCTTTTTGCTTAGTTTCAAGTTTGACCTTCTGTCATTCTGCGAATTCCCCAGAAAAAGGAAAGCGGAGTTCTCTTTCAAAATGTAAGCTGAAATTGTTTGGCCGTCCACTGTTACTATGGTTTCCTGCGCATGTACGCAAACTATTGCACATGATAATACAGCTAAGAGTATTGCTTTTTTCATAAAAAGTAATTTAGGTGGTTTTCTGATAATTCATACTATGTTTTAAATAGAAGGTGCCTTAATGCAGGGTTATATTTTAGTTGGAAAATAAATGCCATTGAAAAATCCTGTGTACATGATAAACTGTGCCGTACAAACGTCGGGCCATAAAAACTTTGAGAGACTCGCAGGTGCCACCGGCTGAGCCTTCACCTTCGATGGTCTTTCGCGGTGTTAAAAATTGCTGCCGCCCACTGTAAAGCAAATAATGACGCCACAGCCGGCCTGTAGTTGCCACCTGGCGAACATTCCTGAAGCCACTGTACCCCCGGTAGCCCCATTCAACTAAACCCGGCTTTAGCGGTAACCAAAAAAATGCTATAATAACACCCAATGTCGTTTAGTTAGAGGTATATGACCCTCTCCCTTGCCCTCACTGGTCGTGCACCTCCAAAGAGGGATAATCGGCCTAACTAAACCACATTGTAATAACACCTCTTAAACCCACCAGGCATGCTGAAAAAGTATCTCACCCGTTTCGTAGCATTCATTTTTGTTACTTTTTATGCCAGTAGCGTGAGTGCGCAGGCTGTTACAGAAAAGGCCAGGCCACGGATAATCGTTACAGCCGATCCGGAGCTGGATGATAACAACTCCCTTATTCGTTTCCTGCTCTACAGCACCGATGTGCAAATTGAAGGCCTCATTTATGCCAGCAGCCAGTTTCACTGGAAGGGCGATGGCAAAGGCACCAAATGGTACGTGCCGGGGAGAGAATATGGCCGCTTCGGAATGGATATTTGTCCGTGCGAGTCGTGGCGGTGGGCCGAAGACGAGCGCTTTATTCACGACATAGTGGAAGCGTACGGGAAGGTTTACCCCAACCTGAAAAAGCACGACCCGAATTATCCGTCGCCGGACGATTTGAAGTCAAAGATCCGGTACGGAAACATTGAATTTGATGGAGATATCTCCAAAGATTCGCCCGGGTCGGAGCTGATCAAATCGTTGATTCTGGACGATAAGCCCGGCCCTCTGTTTATCACAGGCTGGGGAGGCCAAAGCACCATTGCCCGGGCGCTGAAGTCGATACAGGAGCAATATGAATATACTACCCAATGGGATGCGATTAAAGGCAAGGTATCGCGGAAGGTGGTGCTGCTGCCCTCGGGCGACCAGGACAACACCTATGCTACCTATATCAAACCCAATTGGCCTGACATAGAGTACCGCCAGTTTAGAGGCGGGCCACACTATGGGTACGGGGCACAGATAAATGCGTCGGCGGAAAATGCTCAGTATCTGACGCCTGCGTGGATGAAGGAAAATGTGTCGGATCGCGGGCCGCTGGGAGCGCTGTACAGGGTATGGGGCGATGGCAAGCAAATGGTGAAAGGTGACAAGGTGGATTATTTTGGGCTGTCGGGCTATACCAATGAGGAGTTGAAAAAAATGGGCTATATGGTGTGGCTGCCGGTGCAGGCAAAGGGCTCGTGGCTGGGCGAGGGCGACAACCACACCTTTATGAATATGCTGGGAAACGGCCTGCGTGCTTACGAAAAGGGTTCTTATGGCGGCTGGGGCGGCCGGGTGGTAGAGAATCAGGATAATTCCAATGTGTTTTCTATGTCGGCCGGGGCAAGTGCTGATGAAATGGCGGCGAGTCTGAGTGCGCAAAACGACCGGCAAAGCCAGAATGAACGAGCGTACCCCAACTTTTTTCCGCAGGCGCAGCTCGATTTTGCCAACCGGCTGAAGTGGTCGGTTACCGATAGTTACGCCAATGCCAACCACGAGCCTGTTGCCAGAATTGAAGGCCTTTTGACGCTGTTGGGTGCTCCGGGGCAAAAGATACCGTTGTATGGGTTTGTATCAGACCCTGACGGGGACGAGGTGTCGGTTAAATGGTGGCAATTCCATGTGGGCAGTTACCCGGGCAAGGTAGATATATCAGCCCCGGAGGCACTGAAGACCGAGGTGCTGGTTCCGGACGACGCGGTGGAAGGGCAAACCATCCACATAGTGCTTGAGGCAACTGACAACGGGTCGCCCTCGCTTACCAGGTATCAGCGGGTGGTTATTACGGTGAAAAAGTGAGCCTAACGAATTGCTTTGCTTTTTTTCGAAAGCTAACTCTAACAAGAAAATCCAACGGCGCTTGACAAACCTGTTTCACTTTGCGATTGCGGATCGTTAACCTGGGAAATAATTGCTGGGTTCCTTTTTTTTGACTAGCTCATAAAACTTTACGTATTTTAGCTTCAGTGGCAGGTGCGACTAGTGCAACACCTAAATAAATGGACTTGCCATGCTCATCCAATTTTTGAAAAATGAATTATGACATAAGAATTTCGAATAATTACGAAGGGGGAGGCAAACTGGAGCTGGGCCGGGTTGCTTTTCTTTCCAGTCATATTAAGAGCATTGCCCAAAAAGCTCTCCTATTGCAACTGTTTGGCTATAGTAAGGTCTCGCTGCCTTTAAAATATAAGAAATACCTCAATATTTTTCTGACGGAAAATAAAGCAGATAACTCCGACACGCTCTTGACTCTGGATTCGGATAACTTTCAGAATTTACCTGTTCAGTTAGATTTTTTTAACGACAAGTCTAACACGCAAAACTTAACACCGGTTGCATTGGTAATAAGAACTTTTCGGGCGGCACTTACTGAAGATGGAGATAAAAACTTACTGGACGAACCGCTGATTAATGAATTGCTCCACTTTAAAAATTTTTTTAGAAACGATCAAGAACAAATATTGTTCAGCAACCGGGGCACCATACCTGAGATTAGTTTCAGTGAAAGACAAGTTGATAAGATAGAAGCCCTTTACAAGACTATTCCATCTCCGGAAAAGACGGTAATTAACGGAGTCATTGATGAAATGAAATTTTCTCGTAAGCAACTGGTGTTGGTAACCGCCGATAAGCAAAAGGTGGTTGTTTTGCCGCCTTCAGATCAAATACTGTCAGAAATAAAAGAATATTTTGGTAAGGACATTACGATTACGGGGGTTTCCTATTATAAGCCCGGTGGACAGCTTTCTTATGTAAAGTTGGAAACCTTTGGCCACCCCGGCGAAAGAGATAAGTTTTTCTCAAAAAAGCCGGACAAAATGAGTATGCAACAGCAGATAGCCATTCAGGTAAGAGAAGGTAAAAAGAAAAATCCGCTTGACGATATCATTGGCAAATGGCCGGGCAATGAAACCGACGAAGAATTTGAGCAAATGCTGAAAGACCTTGACTGATGGAAAAGGTTTTGCTCGACACGAATATCCTGATTCATTTAGTTAGGGGAAATGAAAAGGCGAAGGGAGTAAAAACGTTGATTGATACGCTGGCGGACCCTCAGCTCTTTGTATCGGTAGTCAGTCTTGCGGAAGCCGAAAGCTTAGCGGCGCAGCGGAATTGGGCCGCAGCAAAAGCGGAAAAGCTCACCAATCTGATAACAAAATTCATTTGTATCGATATTGAACTAAGCAATGAGTTGCTGATAAATAATTATGTTAAAATCGATGCTTTTAGCCAAGGCAAGCTCACAGCTCCTAATGGCCAACTATTGAGTTCCTCCGCTCGAAATATGGGTAAGAACGACCTTTGGATAGCAGCTACCGCATTTGCGTTGGGTGCTTCTTTATTTACAACAGACGCGGATTTCGATCATTTGAACGATGTGTTTTTTAAAGTCCAAAAATTTTAACACTGGTCGGAAACGCAGCAATGGATCAACGGCAACGCTCCACGCGCTAACTTCCTTAGGCATTCTCTGACTCTCTCTATTGTTAAACATGTTCCTTTCACGAAATCTGCGGCAACCGTGAATCCTTCCCAATATTCCCAAACTGTTTCATCACCGCCTTTTCTTCCCACCCTGCCCTTGGGTGGCTGTGCCGCCAAATTTCCCCCACACTTTGTGTTGTGCGGAAACCAGCGAGCCGAAAGCTTCGCTATATTTAGCTAATGAACAACAAGCCCCCTTTGTCTTTTTAACCATTAAAGAAGTTACTCTCTAATATCAAAAACCTATGAACACTGCTAAGAACTTGTTGCTTGCTCCCTTCTTTTTGCTCGCCGCCTGCAGCACACCGCCCGAAAAAGAGGCGGGCGTGGTAAACACGCAGGCAAAAGCCCGCATCGACTCCACCCTCAACAGCCTGGTAGAGTCGGGCGTGGTGGCTGGCGCCTCGGCGCTGATCTACGAAAAAGGCGAGGAGGTGTACTTCAACGCCTTTGGCTATGCCGACCGGGAAGCCAAACAGCCCATGGACAGGAACACCATCGCCATCATTTACTCCATGACCAAGCCCGTTACCGGCGTCGCCCTGATGACGCTCTACGAAAAAGGCGCCTTTCAGCTCGACGACTCCCTGGCAATGTATGCGCCCGAGTTCGCTGGCATGAAGGTGTTTGCCGGCGTCGATTCCACCTCAGGTGAGTTGCTGCTTGAGCCACTCAGCCGGCCTGTTACCATCCGCGACATTACCCGGCATACCGCGGGCTTTGTGAACAACCCCAACATACCCGGCCTGGGCGAGCTGTACCGCGCTGCCGACCCCGGCAACAGGGAAAACACCCTGGTGCAGATGGCCGAAAAAATGGGCCGCCTGCCCCTTATGTTTCAGCCGGGAGCGCAGTGGTCGTACGGGCCGAGTGTAGATGTGCAGGCCTTCCTGGTAGAAAGACTGTCGGGCAAGCCTTATGCGGAGTACGTGCAGGAAAATGTGCTTACCCCGCTGAAGATGACCAACACACGCTACTTTGTGCCTGAGGCCGACCGTGACAAAATATCAGCCGTGTATCGCCGGGGAGAAGATGGCGTGCTTACCCAACTCCCCGACGAGGAGGCGCATGCCTTCAATATCAATCCCTGGCCGCTTACACCCGGCGGCTACGGCCTCACCTCTACGGTGGACGATTACATGCGGTTTGCCCGTATGCTGGTAAACGAGGGCACGCTGGAGGGCACCACGATTTTGAAGCCAGAAACTGTAAAGCTGATGGCTACCAACCATTTGGCCGATAGCGTAACGGAGCGTATGTGGCTTCCCAGTAAGGGGCAGGTGGGCTTCGGTATCGACTTTGCAGTAAGGCTGCGGCCGCCTGTATCGGCAGAGGAGAACAACGGCGTGGTAGGCGAGTTTTTCTGGGACGGAGCCGCCAGCACACTCTTTTGGGTGGACCCTGTAAACGACCTCACGGCTGTGCTGTTTGTGCAGGTAATGCCTTTTGCCGGAGTGGTGCACAAGAGCTTCCGCGACGCCGTATACGGCCCGTGGAAAGGGAATGAGGCGATAACGGACTAAGCGGCGAGACGTGGAATTGGCGTTTTCTCCCCCCTCAGCTGTCTTGCGAGAGATGCTGAGGGGCTTACCCTGTCGGGTAAAAAAGGCACAGCCCTCACTTGCTTAAGCGATGGGCCTGGAGTTGCCCATAGCGGTTCACGACAACGGGTGTGTCACGGTTTTTTGAAGCTCACTACCTTGGCGATGATGGTGTCGGCTTCGGCCGGGTTTTGCAGAAAGTTGACCCAGCCTTCCCGTTTGGACGACTGCGGCACAAATGCCAGCTGCAGCTCCGATTTCTCCATGGTCGAGTCCCCCTTCTTTAATGCCATTTCAATAATCACGTCTTCCGCTGTTTCTCCTCCTACATTTTCTACTACCAGCTTGTGCCTGTAGGGCGCCTGCCTGCCGGGGCTTGGGCTAAAAGACACGATGATCTCCGGCGGCGAGGGCTGGTACCACCACGCTTCATAGCCAAGGTAGCCAACGGTGCACAGAATGAGCAGCAGGCTGGCAGCAAAGGTGGTCCACTCCAGGGCGTTCTTTTCACCCTCGTCTTTTTCCTGCTTCCGGTTTTTTTCAGTCTTGTTGCCCATGTTTTATTTTATCAGTAGCCGGCCGGCCGATGCACCAATAGAGGAGAGCACACCGAGGACGATAACCATGGCCATGCCGTTCCACAGGCTCATATTTTGGAAACGCCCGAAAAACCAGAGCACAAATGCGGAGGCCCCCAATGCCATGGAATAGCACAGGCAGGTATCGAAGGCTATATGGTAGGCGAGGCCTTCGGGCCGTTTAACCCGGCTACCCCGGAAGTCGCTAAAAAAGAGCACCAGGGCACAAAGCAGCAGCGAAAGCATACACATGGCAAGAATGTGCCAGGGCGAGGCCTCTATGGCAATTACCACTATTTCTTCGGTAGGGGCCACGTTGCCACCTACCAGTATACTTCCGCATAATGCCAGCACAGCGAGCGACAGTTTTTCGTGGCCATAAATGCTCACAGCCTCATCATCGCTTTCGTTCTTTTTCTCTTTCCCATTTTCTTCATCCATGCCGTTATCGTTCCCCTTGCCGGCTCCCGGCTGGGTTTCCAACCGGGCTCCCAGCTGGGCAGTGCCTACCGATATGCCAATGGAAACAGCCATGGCTTCTATTATCGTTTTTCCCATTATTTCGTCTATGGCCATCTGCCAGGGCTGTATCCTGTTAAGCACAAGCAAAACGCAAAATGAAATAACCAGCCCAAGGCCCATTTCTTCAACGGAGTCTATCACCACCTCCTGCCAGGTGGAGTCGGGGTGCAGGCCCGCGAAGCGGTTGTAGCCGATAAGCAGCAGAAATGTAACGGCCAGCAACACCAGCAGAGACGACGGTGAAGCGATGAAGCCCTGCCACCATACCTCCATGGTGTACAGCAATGGAAAGCTGAATAAAAGCCCGCCGGCCACACCCCGGCCGTACTCCTTTAGCGATTCACGTATGGGTTTAGCTTTTCCGTAAGTAGCCATGGTTTTCTCCTTGGGCATATAATGCCTTTTCTACAACGCTGCAGGTGCGAAAAAACATCTTTTGAGAACGGGTACCGGGAGTGTTTATAATATAAGTGTAAGCGCGGGTTATCGGAGAATTGGGTCAGCAAGCGAAACAGAGGCCCCGCCGACCCAAACATAGTACCCTCAAACTGAAACATTGTCAGGTTACAGCTAAACATAGCCCTCTTGCACTGAAACATTGTCAGGTAGCAGTTAAACATTGGACCCTTATACTGAAACATTGTCATGTTACAGTTAAACATAGCCCTCTTACACTGAAACATTGTCAGGTAGCAGTGAAGCATAGCCCTCTTACACTAAAACATAGCGCCCTGGCACTTAAACATTGGCCTGCTGTAGTTGAGTATAGCGGTAGTAAAGTAAAACATACCGGTGGCCACATCAACCTCTGGCCTGCGACGATCCAACATTGCACCCATAACGTGACTCCCGGAACTGCAAGAATACAGCCTTAAAAACTCTATAAATTGGAGGTAATATTCATGTACTTCACTTGCTATTCTGCAATGCCACCTGGCGGTTCCTTATGAAGAAGAAAACCGGCAATAAGGCGAAATAGTGGCAATTTTAAATTATTTGAACAGATACAGCGAGCCAAAAAGGAGACAAACGCTATACACTCGTAGCAGCTAAAATTATTTTTTACTGGCATATTTAAAATATAATAATTAAAATGGGCGGTCAAAAAAATTACTAACCATCAAAACCAACAAAATGACAAAGAGAGAAAGACAATTCGTCAACATGGGCCACCAAACCAAAATTTACCTCGATGGAGACGCGGCTATCTGGAATGCTATTCCCGCACTTGTTAGGCACAAAAACAAGCTGGATGCCGACCTGAGCAGTATTAATGAAAAGGAGGAGGCGGTGTTGGACCCCAGCAAGCCTACCACAGAGGCTAAAAACAAGATGAAGATGATGATTGGCACAAAGGCATCGATACTTGCGGGCGCTTTGTATGCCTATGGGGCGGAAGTAGATAATGGTACGCTGATGGCACAGGCGAGCATCACCACTACGGATGTTGACCGGATGCCGGATATTACTGTGCCGGATAAGATAGAGCAGCTGATCAAGCTGCTGAGGAAAAACCTGCCTGAATTGGCCGACCAGGGTGTAACCGAAGACCAAATTGTGGAACTGGAAACTTCGGTTGACGATTACCGGGTGCTGGTAGGGAAATCGAGATTGCTGGTAAATGCCCAACACCTGAACGGCAAAGAAGTGAGCGAATTGATTAAGGATATGGTGGATAATCTGAACAACAAGATGGACAAAACCATGATGCGGTTTAAGCTTACCAACCCCTCGTTTTACGAGGGCTATACCAGGGCTCGCACTATTATCGATAATTAATCCTCGGCTGTTCAAGCTGACAACCATAAAAGCCACCTGCCATCAGGTGGTTTTTTTTCATCCAACCACTCCCACTATGAAAATACCTGAACTACTCAATCATCTTCACCAACTCAGCAGCGACAACGAAAAACAAGCCGACAAATACCTGGAGGGCATCCAGGCCTTTGTAAAGGAATCGTCGGGCAAGAAATGGACGCCACAGCACGAGGCGGTGTTTGTATTGCTGCAAAAAAGAATAGTAGATTCAAGCTTTTATAAGCGCCTGTTTATGGGTGTAAGCACAGTGTTACTCTTGGCGGCTCTCTTTTTTGGGGGCCGCTTTTCTTTTTCGTGGGAAGACTACCTGAGCCAGGCAGCACTGCTGGAACTGGCCAAGTCGTCCACACTGCCGCTGAAGCTCGAGCAGCTGGACCCGCAGAAGAAGTTTCTGACTGTGAAGATTGCCGAAGATTTCGCAGACTTCGATGAAAACCAGCGGGTGGAGCTTACCGGGCTGGTGAAGCAATTCCCAACCCTGGGCCGCCACTACTCGCTCGGCGAAAATGCCCGTCTTACACCACAGCTGCTGCCAGCCAGCCGCGAATTGCTGGTGCGGGAGTCGGCCGGTTTAACACCCCTTGGCAAAATCACCCTGACTGAAAGCAGCGGCAGCATTTGGCCCAGCACCGGCATTAATGCGCTGCTGGCGCGGCAGGCCGTTCAGGTAGGCAAGCCTGTGCAATACCGGCAGGATGGCCAGGCCATTCCCTTTTTCCTGCAGGTAACAGGCATCGAAAACGACACCTGGCAGGTGCGCTTCAGCGAAAATGGCACCGGGTGGTCGCAGGCCTACTATATTAAAAAAACCAACCGCGGCGACATTGAAGAACCCCTGCTGATGGTGTACGAAGAAGGCTGGCAGGGCATCCACATCGTGGCCCTGGGCATTGGCAAGTACGGCGAAGACGACGGCGAGCAGTACGCCTGGCAGGTGAAGAGCTTTGTGCGGACTGTGGGGTTTGGGGGTAGGTGAGGATACGAGCAACAGGCTCGCACCAGCTGGGATAGAAAAAGCAAAAAAGTCGTGTGAAAACGCCGAAGCAGCTGTTTCCGATCATTTTGCCGACGTCGGGAAAATGATTGGACTGGCAAAGGGGGGCGCAACGGGAAATTGAGGACATTGCCTTGAAAAGTAAAATTGCTAATCAGATCATTGCAAAAACATAACCGATGGCACAATCGAGTATAGAATGGACCGAAATGACGTGGAACCCCACCACAGGCCGCCAGCCTGAAAAAGCTGGATACCAAATGATCCAGCCTGGTAAACCGAGGCGACATAGAAGAGCCACTGCTGATGGTGTACGAAGAAGGCTGGCAGGGCATCCACATCGTGGCCCTGGGCATTGGCAAGTACGGCGAAGACGACGGCGAGCAGTACGCCTGGCATGTGAAGAGCTTTGTGAGGACGGTGGGGTTTGGGGGGTAGGTGTGCTGTAAATTCCGAGTACGAGCCGCAGGCTCGCACTAGCGGGGGGAGACTTTCCCAAAGCAGGCACTATAGTTCAATTCTATTTTAACCTCACCACTTGGCTGTCATCGAAATGAAATAAGATAACCTCGTCAAAGGCGGTTTCGAACCTTGGTGGTTCTGACTCAAGTTTCCCAATCCAACTACCAGGAAGGAAGCCCTCCGCTATAATCAGAATACATCTTTTGCATTTGAGCATGTACTGCGGAATCTTCACCTCTTTTCGCTGAATCGTGGCGATCAGGTCAGCAGGATTAAGATATTCCCGAATTTTTTGTCGAATGGGTGCTAACGTGCACTCTCCCCAGAAGGGGTAATTGTCATAGGAAATCCATTCAATTTCAGTGGGCAGGTTTGAAGCGATATGGTGGTCCTCGCTTTTCTCATGTTGCAAAAGGTGCTTCGAGTGGTTCAGGACAGTTGCAACGATATGCTCTACAATTCGACCGATATCTACCTTTCTTACCCTCACGGGCCTGCGAAACTGTATAGTGCCGTGCAGGAAGTTTTTTGACAGACCGTTTAGCCTTTCAGCGGCCAGCCGGCAAATTTCGGCTTCCATTGAATAGGTTTGTGGATCCGTCGAGTAAGCCTTTACCACTTCCGTTATCTCGACTCCGGCCGATCCACCTTCTAATAGAAAGTCCGGACTGTCATCATGTACATAATGTTTGGTTTGCCACAGCTTGCCATTGACCTTCTCAAAGACATACCTTTCTTGTTGTTTATTCATGCCTTGTCACTGGCTGACGTAATTAAAACCCACCCCGCTTTAACCTAGGCCTGAACACATTCACAAACGTATTTAGCCAGGTTTTGAAGAAGTCCTTCAACTCTTCTCGGTTCTCGGGGGCAAAAATGTCGTCACACAAAAGACGTACACCAACATCGCCAGAATCGCTCCACGTCCACAGCACCTCATTCCCAAGCTCTTCTCTGATTTGCTCCTTTTCAGAATCCAAAGCAGCGACTATTGCTTGACCTTCTTGATCATTCTGAACCCGGAAGTAAACCCCAACTCTTTTATTACTCTTCATAAAGTAGGCGCTAATCCAGGCTTTTCGTGTGGAGGCGGGATAAACGTAGAGGTTTTGCGCATACGCTGGATTGGGCAGAGGCTGACCGGGGTCGTCGAAAGTGAGTTCGGTGACAAGCTCTTTCCAGAATTGGGTGTAGAACTCCCGCTCAATCTCTTTTTCCGGAGAGATAGCATCTGTCGGTTTTGCGGCAGACAAAACAGGGGCAGCAGCACGATAACCGGCAGGAAGCTCAACCGTCACTTTCGATATCTCTACCGTCTTCACAAGCGTTCTGGGAATGACCAGCGTACCGAGACCCTCTGCCCGATACATCGACATTTCTACCATAGCTAGTGTGAAGTTCAGATGGCCTACGGTCGATAAAAAATCAGCTATACCTTTGGCTCCTTCGCGGATACCGTCTCCGGCAATCAGAAGTAAAAACTTTCCCCTGGAGAGGTTGCGGCTTACCGAATCGATAAAATCTGGTTCCGGAGGTGTGAGGTCCGGGTAGGCCTTTTTCACGAGCTCATAAAAAGCATTGTGCTTAGTGCCTAACTTTTTATTAACCTCCCTCTGCAGGTCTTCATAGCCCCAGTTGCTCATTTGAGAGGCATAGTCCAATATTTGAGCGACCACCACCCGCCGTGCTTCCGGATTGCGCCAGAGCTTGGTTTCTACAATGGTTAGCTCACCGTTGGGTGATGCGAGCAGAATGTCTATAGCGCCGGTAGGAGTTGTAAGCTCTTTACACACGCTTACTACCGGATTATATCCTTCATCTATATCGCTTATGGGCAGACATTCGGGGTGTTGGTATATCAGCGACTGAAGCGAAAGCTCGTCAAGCGGTGCTACTTTGTGCAAAGGCAGGCCCTCACCTTGGGAGCTAAGGAAAAGTGGTTTGCCGTAGGCGGGTTGTTTCATGATGTCGATGTTTAACACTTCATTCCCGAAATGATTATAAGAAACCTTTATCCCTAGAGGCTGCTTTTATCAATCTTCCTAAACCAGCCGGCCCCTTTTGCAACACAAAATATGTGCTCGATCAAGAAGGGAGGAAAGCTTGATAAAAACCTAGGAAGCTCTTCCGCAGCTACGGTCCTTTTCCCCCAAATCGACCGTTTTAAAATCATGCCATGTCTCATCAGCATCATAGCTCCATCTTTCGCTCCGCTCTGAAGGTAGACAGTATTAGGGTACAGGCCTTTGTGTAAAGCGATTCTCTGAGCAGTATCATAGCTCCAAAGGTGCCCAAGGCGAAAGATTTGATTTTTTACGTCGTCTGTCGTCGCAATTATCTCCTCAAAAGAACTGGCGGCCTTTAATTTAGGAAGGTGTGGTTCATTCAACAGCTCTTCAGCACCCTCACTGCACCTATGCCTGCCATTCCGGAACTGGTGTCTAGCAAAGCCCCTTGGCTCGAGGCCATTGGGAAGGATTGCACTTCCAGCCTTCAATACAGCATCCTCGAATTCCAAACTCTTATAAAAGTCCTCCATTTCGAAGTAGTACCTTAATGCTTGAGGTAAATACTCTACTAATTCCGACCTTGAGTCTTCAGAAAAAGGCCAACCATCTAGCAGCTCATTAAGAATATCCATATCCTGAAAGGTAGTAATCCTCCTTCCCAGATTTGGGAAGAAGTAAGATCTATTCTTAATACTGAACGCAATGTCCTTGATTGAAGGCGGGTCGTTTTGTGGTTTTGTGGAGGTAGCGATTAGAAAGTCGTAGGGTAGAGTATCATCATTCGGCCAGGGTATCTGCAATTCTCCCATTTTGCTTAAACTGTACGCAGTTGGGTTGGCTATGAAATGCCTGTACCCAGCATCATTCTTTTTAAGAAGACCTTCCCAATGTTCCAGAATGTGTTGTTTTATTGTTTTGTCAACACCCGGTCTAAAAATGATGCCACATACACACCAAGCGCTATTTCCCTTCACAAGTTGTTTTCCTGGTCCCTCAGCAAACGAAATAGCTTCTGCTTCAGAAATAATATCCTCAGTTGACTTAAATGCGGCTTTTTTAAATGGAATGACCTTAGCCATTCCAAAGCTCTCAGCGGCTAAGTTATTGTCGAAAGCCATAGTATATGTCCGATTTGGTTCATTCCCGGAAAGCCTTCCGTATCGTATCGGCACTTTAACATTTACTGCCTTAGAAACTAAAAGACGACCATTTCGCCAGTCTTTTCTGTTACAGTTCTCTGTCGCCAAACCATCTTGCCAGAATAAGGACCCGACTATTAATACTCCGCCTCTGAGTTGAAATTCCATTGATCAAATATTTCGAAGACGGACAATATCAGGTTCCACGAACTCAAACAAATAGGAGTATCTACCCCCACTGAGCTTTGTCCGTTGCTTTATCTGATAATCAGGAACGGGCTTCCCGTCCGACGGCCGAATAAAAAGCTTCCGGAGGTTTATCTCGTTTGCTATTTCAGCAGTCGTTGCAGTTCGGTTCTCTTTAGTGAGAAGCACAACGGCTATAGCCTCGTGGAGGTCCAAGAGATTTGTATCGTTTTTACGTTTCTTCATATCCATCCCCAATGATTCCTTACCGTCGCTGCAAGCCTGTTTGAACCCACTGCCCAACAATTTTCCGGTATTACAAGTGCATTGTGGCTGAAAGGATTCTCAAGTTGTCCTAATACAGCGAGACCAGCGATGTTACATCCATGGGCGGAAAAGAAATCCAAATATTCTTGCCCGTTTGGTTGATCTCGTTCCGGATCGATTTTGAGGGTAAATAAAGCGTAATTGTATCTGGCGATATCGTTGAGGAATTCTGCCGGACTACGATTTATTTCTTGGAGAGCCGGGGGACACACATAAAACAAATCATCATTTGTGCCATTGTTAATGCGCCATTGTCCTCGTCTGTTCTTTCCGGAAAGACATCGGATTACGCCGGATTTTCCTTGACTACTGTGGCCTGCAATGATAAATAGTTCTTTCATATTAATATTAAGTCATGATGGCATAAGTTATTTGCCGACATCTTCTCATTCAAGCTCGTTTCTTGGACGTATTTACTCTCTTGCCTCTGCCGCTAGGTACCATGCCATTTTTCCGCATCCACTCGATGGCCTTAAAAAATTCCGAGCGGTCTATTCCGAGTTTGCGCTTCGACCAGTTTTCTCGCGATTCCGTTACGATTTCCTCATTGGTTGGATTCAATCCATCAAGTAATAGGTTGTTCCAACCGGCATAGGTGGTTGCCAGCACCTCGGCCTGCTGTAAGCTGAAGGGCAAGATTAAATCCAGAAACTCATTCAGTTGAGCAACTTTTTTATTACCCAACACATTTTCTGCTTTTGACACGATAGACGGTGCCTGGCGCCCCGATTGGTATGCGTAGCCGACGTCTTTTTTCACTTTAGTAAAAAATCCCGCTTTCATTGCCCTGCTCTCTACCTTTTTGAGGTGAGGATAATCGTCAGGCCCGGCGGCATCTTTTACCGGGTTACGCCCCAAGTCGATTCCAAGGTGGTACTCTACCAGGTGTGCAATCTTTTCACATTTAATGTGGGATAGGTTATCGAGATGCTCGGGATTTTTCTCATGCAGATGAATAATCTTCGACAACACTGCGGCATGCATATCGGTGGTGGTAAGCGCTGATTTCCGCTCAACCCGGTTTGACTCATACCTCACCTCCGGCTCCGCTACCATCCTTACTTCCTCTTCTTCAAATTTATATGCGGTTGGGACTTGCACTTTTACTTGACCATTCATCAGCATAGGTAGCAGCCAATCCCGTAGGGAGGAGAGTTGCTGGCTTTCCCTCATATTTTTCCAAATGGATCTATATATGGGCTTGGAAATAGAGGTAAAGCTCGATATAAGTCGCAAATCTGTAGGAAGGGCTATTTGTAGTGATAATATATCCCAGGGGGAAACCGAGGGGTATGCTGAGACGGAAAGTTCGGCTATCTGCTGTAATCGCTCAATTATTGTTGTCGATGTTAAGAATATAAATATCAACTCGTTGTCGAGCCATGGAACTTTTGATGAAAGTTGGGCAAATCCGGTCGAAGCCACCATATTTTCCTCTGGCTCTACCACAATTCCAAAATGTCGCTGGTTCGGCCTGACCGTTGAATACAAAATATCATTCTTTCGCAGTAACCTCTGAGCCCGGCTTGGAGTCTTTTCGTTTGCCGTGTCTATGCGCACGAGGTTTTCTATTCGGTTGTCGGTCAGGTTGCTGGTATCCAGATAGTTGATCACGGAAGGCGGCGAGGTCTTTGAAATGCTCGAATAATTACATTTCAATAGCTCACTAAGCCCAAAAGTTTTCCACCCCTCCGGAATCTCCCTTTTTAATTTTGCATTCCATACCATTGGTCCGCCGGAAGCTTTATAGGGTTTCCCGATCAATTCGGGTTTGTCAAGCGCTTCTGCCTGCTCCTTGCTCATGGGAAAGTCGAACTGCACAAACCAGTAGTCATAGATCAGTTTCGCTATGGCTTCCAACTCCTGGTTGATGCGGTTGTTAAGCTCGATTTTGGAGTCGAGCGAGGAAAGAACTGAAGCGATATTGTGTTGATCATCCTTATTAAGGATCGGGATAAGTACTTCGTGAAGATCGTTTCTATTGATTCCGGGTACGGTGCTTTTCGCGGCGGTCTGCAAATTTCCCAGACAAGAAAGCAGGTAGTAGATATACTTCGGACTGTTACCATTAAAATCTGTTACATACAACGCTGTGTTGTGAGGCCAATATTTTCCGGTCACATAATATGGAGTTCCTAGCGTGCCGTAGCGCCCAATAACAACTCCCTCGCCGTCTAGCTTATACCTATTATGATATCCTGAAATACCAGAGGAGCTAATTATGGGATATTTCCCATCCTCCCTTTCGTACGAGGGTAAATCATACCCTCTCTTAAAATTCACCACATCACCTAACCTTTTATACGCCATGATGTAATTTTAATCCCTTCAACTGCTTTTCAATTTCGATTTCCAAACCCCGGGATTCTGAAAAGAGCCCGCTTAAGTTCTGGAGACGGCTGTCCAACTGCTCATCAAATTCCTCGCTCGTAATATCCAAATGCTCAATCTTCACCTCAAAGTACTGTCCGGCGCTGAAGCTATAGTTTTTGTGCTGTATGTCGTCGTAGCCAACCACCACAGAAAAGTCATCAACCGCTTTCTTTTGATTGAATGTATAGATGATTCGATCTTCTTCAGCTTCCGAAAGCACGGTTTTTTGATTCACCTCATCCATTTTTATCAAAGTTCCAAGCTTTGACGCATCCATTAAAACTACTTTGTCGCAGCTGGTTCGGTCTAAGAATAAGATTGATACATTAGTGCCTGTTGTAGCAAATATGTTGCTGGGCATACTTACTACACCGGCCAGCATGCGGCGTTCTACCAATTGTTCACGTATCCTGCGGTCAATCCGGTTGGGAGCTGTGATAAAGCCCGTAGGTACTACTACAGCGGCCTTGCCTTTCGACCCAAGCACGTGCATGATGTGCTGCAAGAAGCACTGGTAAATAGCCATTTTCTTCTTGTCCTTTTTCGGAACTTTTGGCACGCCGGCAAAGAACCGCTCATGATTTTCTTTGCTATCCAGTTGCTCACGGTATTCACTGAAATCCAGCTTGAACGGGGGATTTGAAACGATATAGTCAAATTTCTGCAGGCTGCCATTTTTGTCCTTGTGGTAGGGATCGGTGAGTGTATTGCCCTGGATGATGTTCTGAATGGAGTGCACGAGGTTGTTCAGGATCAGGTTGAGCCGCAAGAGACTGGACGACTTCTGGCTGATATCCTGCGAATAGATGGTACACTTGTCTTCGCCTATAGCATGGGCCAGGTTCATGAGCAAGGTACCGCTACCTGCACTGGGGTCATAACAGGTCACGTTTTTTACGTCTTCGGTCACCATAATCTTCGCCATTATCTTGGCTACGGCGTGTGGGGTAAAATATTCGGCATACTTGCCGCCGCTGTTGCTGTTGTAATCTTTGATGAGGTACTCGAAGATGGTGGCGTAAAAATCGTACTTTTCGCCGAAGATATGTTCGAAGCTGAAATTGGTGAGCTTGTTGATGATAGCACGGCAAAAGGCATCCCGCTTCGAGCCATCAGATATGTAGTCGCTCAGCCTGTCGAACAATATCACTTTTGCCCCTCCTTCGGTCTTAACTGAGAAAATCTCGTTGTTCTGCATGGCGATATCCCGCAAGGTATCGTCAAATGTCTTGGCGAAATCGCCTTTATTCTGCTGGTCGAACAGGTGGGAAATAAAATGAACAGGCTTCAGTCGGGCCACATCTGCGCTAAGCTGCAGCGTAAGCATCTCGTAGTCCTCTTCTTTATAGGTAGCCAGCATCTTTGCCCAATCGTCGGTTTCGGCAAAAGCAGGCTCCAGCTTTTTTAATTCATAAGCAAACTTGTCGTTTAAAAACTTATAGAGAAACACCTGCGTGATGATCTTGAATTCGTTGCCATCGTTGCCAAGGCCATAGTTGGCGCAGATTCCCTTCAACTCATCAATCAGCTGCTTGGTCTTGGTTTGAAAATCCTGTGTGGTCATATCGCTCTTCCGTAAAATTCATCCATATATTCCTTTGTAATGAGTCCGTTTACATATTTCGCGGCATTTACATCGAGGGGTATGCCAGCCCCGTTTTTAAACCTCCTAATGACATACGGCATGGTCATTTTGTTGAAATATTCTTCATTGTCCAGCAGTCGGGTGTTTTGGAGAACGTGCATGTCGGCATCCTGTTTTACGGCCGTTAGTGCATCAAATAGCTGAAGCTGTTTTTGTGAAATGGTTCCTCGCTCAGTTAGGCGCTTGTGAATGCGTGCATATTTGGGGTCGTTGGCATATTTAGCTCTCAGGCGCTCATTTTCCCGATTCAACTCCATGGCTCGTTCATGGATCTTGCGCAGGCTCCCAATGTTCATTTTCATCTCATCCTGGGTGATTTCGCTCAGGTTTTTCTTTTTGAAGAGCCGTTCCAGTTCTTCGCGCAAAGAGATGAAATCCGGGTCCTTCTGGTCAAAATTGCTAGCCAAAGCTTCCCGGGTTTTCCTGAGGGTGTTTTTGAGCTCATCGGCAAGCACCAGTTCTTCCTCCGAAATCTTAGTGAACAGGAACAGCACGTCTTCAAGGGCTATGTTCAATAGATTACCGTTGTCTCTGCTGCTTTCCAGCGCCTCCCGTTGCGTTATCAGGGCCAAATGCCGCACCACTTCGCTGTGGAGCTGGTTCATTTTATGGAAATCCAGCTTGTCAAGCAGATCGTACTGGCCAAACAACCGAAGTAAATTGTAGAGGCTTCTGGCACTCTCCAGTGCCTTTTTTAAGGTTAGCAATAGTGGCTTGTCCTGGATTTGGCTCACCTGCCGAGAGAAGATTTCGGCATTTTGTGTATCGAATTGGAAGAGGACCTCCTTTATCTCTGCAATCTCCGTCATCACTTCTTCCCTGGACTTGAAGAGATTGGAATAATGTTCCATTTCGTCTCCCAGCTCGGATTGAAGCTCGTCGAAGTAGGCTTTGTTGGTAGCGTCAAATTCGGACCTGATGTCTGCAAAGTCCACCACGTAGCCGTATCGGAAGTTTTTGTAAGTTCTGTTTACCCTGGTAAGCGTTTGCAGGAGGTTGTGTTGTTTTACCACGCGGGCCAAATAGATCTTTTTCAGTCGCTTTGCGTCAAAACCCGTTAATAACATGTGGTACACGAAAAGAAAATCGACCTTACCGGCTTTGAAGTCAAGCACCGCATCCTCCCTGTTTTCTTTATCGCCTACGTCGTGAAGGATTAGTATTGCGGAGCGTACCTTGTAGTTTTTCTTGTTGCTATTTCCATACACCGGTTCAGGCTCCGCTACCATCGCAAATTCTTCGTATTCCTGAAACTTGGGAACATACTTGTCAATAAAAATCCGAAACATCTCCTTGGCTTGGTCGGCACTGTCGCATACCACCATGCCCCCGATGGAAGCATCGCCAAAAGTTTCCCGGCTTCTTTCAAAATCGGAAACAATATAGTCCAGCATTGGCTCCACAAATTTTGGATGTGCATAAACATCCATCTTTTTGATCTGCCCTTTCATCACCTCTACCTGCTTCAGCGCGGCATCCAGTAGCAGTTTGTATTGTGTGTCGATCTCTTCACGGATAAGGCGCAGGGTATACCCATCGGCAATCGACATGTTGTAATAGTACTTATGGATATAGTCACCAAACAATGCCCGCGAATTGTAATCATTCCCTAGCAGCGGAGTTCCCGTAAGCCCGATCTTGATCGCGTTCTTATCCGACTCGGTCAGATTTGCAAGGAAACTACCCTTTGGGTTGTAACTTCTGTGTACCTCGTCCAGAAAGTACACCCGCTGAATATTGATGTCGTAATCTGCCTGCGAAACGACGTTCGAATCCTCCGTAAATTTTTGAATGTTCACTACTGTTATTTCTCGCCTTCCGGAGCGGTTGTGAATAGCGGTAGTTTGCTTGATGTCCTTGATAAAGTCCTGCCTGGAGTTTACAGCGTGCACTATCAATCCGCGGCTGGCAAATTCCTTAGAGGCCTGTTTGAGAAGGTCCAGGCGATCTACGATGAAGTAAAATTTGGGGATTATTCCCTTTTTCTGAAAATAGTCAGTCAGGTAATGGACTGAGTAAAAGGCCAGAGCCGTTTTACCGCTTCCCTGCGTGTGCCAAATAATGCCCTTTCTTATACCTTCATTCAGTTTTTGGGAAATAGCCCTGGTTGCAAACACCTGCGGGTAGCGCATGATGTGTTTTTCCAACCCATCAGACCCTTTCACATAAGCAATGGCATACTTCAGCATAAACGCAAGTCTTTCCCGGCAGAGTAGGGAGGTCAGGATGCGATTAGTGGGCGAGTCGGGTTCCTTATTTGTAAGAAATTCAGGATTGTGCTTGATTACTACCTTATTATTATCTCTGAGGATAAGGTTCTCAAGCGTATCATCGGGATCGGAAAGCAGCTGTCCGAGGTTGAAAACTTCCTCCTCTCTGAAATAGTTAAAGTTTGTTTCCGAATAAGACGACGTAGCATAAAAAGCGCCCTGTAGCGGATGAATGGCATCATTATCATACTCCATATTGTTGGAGAAGATCATGAACTGGGTCGCATTGATAAACCTGCGGAATTTCTTGTTTTGTGATCGGGTGTTGATTCGATTCCGTTCGGCAATTACTCCATTTAGGTTA
This sequence comes from uncultured Imperialibacter sp., assembly GCA_965651695.1. Lineage (GTDB taxonomy): Bacteria > Bacteroidota > Bacteroidia > Cytophagales > Cyclobacteriaceae > Imperialibacter. The sequence goes on from CBFGTI010000004.1 coordinate 29,852, forward strand.
TTTGGCTTTTTTACTTCAATAAAAACCAGCGGCATTCCATTTATCAGAAGTGTGATGTCAGGACGAAATTCTTCCTCGCCATTGATGCAGGGCAGCTCAGTGATTACGTGGAACTGGTTTCTATCGAAATCCTCAAAATCAATCAGCTTTAGCCCTGAATTGGATACTAGGCGTTCGTGAAAGGCTTTACCCAGATCCTCGTAGTCAAGCAAAAGGGAGACTTCATCCAATAGCCGCTCGGCTTCTTTTTCCTCGAGGTCTTCGTTTATGCGTAAAATGCTTTCTTTAAAAATGGATGGGAAGATGTTGGTATCCTGATTCCAGTTTGCACCTTTTGGCGATAGGTACTGATAACCCAATCTTGTCAAATGCAGAATCGCCGGTATTTTCACCCGGGTGTCTTCGTTGAATTCCATTTTTGAGTAGATAGGTTAAAAAAGTAGTGTTTTGACCAGACGGTCGAAATTAATCATTTTAAGAATATGTAAGATAACCGCTTATGTCAAAGATCAGAGATTCCATCTGGGCCGGCTGGAAACATTGAACCCAAATCACAACGGGATTTGAAATTTCAGATTTGACATTTGATGAATCCGGTAACCCGAGATTCGGAGCAAATCAGACGCTTCATAAATCACCGGGGGGAGTGGCCGGTGAGACACACGGCCACGGGTTGCTGTAATCGGTAAGTCAAAGATCATCGATTGAAAGCAAATCACAACAGCCTTCCTGCCCCAGCAGCTCGGCAAATGCCTTTTCTAATGATGCTTCGGTGAATTTCATTGGCGTGAAATGGCTTTTCCTTTTTCCGTCAATTTGTACTGCTGTTTACTGCTATTCGGTTTGTCGGGTATTTTCATGGCGACGAACTGTGCATCAATAGCAGGTTGCAGATACGTTTTTCTGAAATATTCCCGATCTGAGAGACCAAGCTTTTCCTGAAGTTCTTGTCGGCTATGCTCGCCTGTGATGGCTTTCAATAGTTTTTCAACTTGCGGGGTGACTTGCGGGGTGACTTGCGGGGTGACTTGCGGGGTGACTTCATCCTGCCGGTTAGCAACATCCATTCCCGGCTGCTTTTTAGTCCCTTCTGTAGTGAAAGCCTCTGAGTGTTGAAAAAGCGTGATTTCAATACCACCATTCATTTCTCTGATCTCCGGGGCGGGCAGTCCGGCTTCTTTACATGCCTGAATGATTTTTAAAGTTCCCCGGCCCCAGGTATCAATGTATCCGGCCATAAAACAGGCTCTGGCAATTTTCGGATTTCGGGGACGCGAATTATGCTCTTTTTTCAGATCCTCCAGGCTCAGCCCATTGGGAAGAGCGCCCTCGTTCCATATAGACAGCCTGCTGTCAAACACCCTTAGCTGAACATGCGCCCCCATATATGTTCTGTGTACAAGGGCATTTAGTAACATCTCCCGAAGTGCCGCCACAGGGTAACTGTCCCTTTCTATCCGCTGCATTCCCACAAAATCGACCGGTCGAACCAGGAACTTGTTGTTTAACTGTATCTGAACCTCGTCCAGCATCCGGACAATGTTCCCCTCAACCACTTCCTGAAAGCGTAAATCGGTAGCATCAACACCAAAACGGCCGATTCTTACCTCAACATTGGGATAAAACTTCCCCGGATTTTTGCCAAAAAGCAGCAAGGCGGCACGTTTCAATTTTTTGCCTTCGGTCAATTGCAGCTTTTCCAAAACCTGGAAAACAGACAGGCCTTTGGTGGCTGGCATACGCCCCTTTTCACGGCTGTCGTCAACAAACTTTTGCAGGCTTTGGTCATCAATGTCTTTGAGAGTGGCGCCCTCCTCCACCACATCGTCCCAGGTTTTGCCGGCCTTTTTGAGCAGAAATTCATTGAGCTCCACCCCGGTAAGTTCCATTTTGGTGCTTCCTGACCGGTAGTAATACCTTCCCCGTAATGATACCGGAACAGCGTAGGGGTTAACCTTTATTTCAATGTATTTCTTGCTCGCATCTTCCTGTAGATTAATGTCGCAGATAATACCCATGCTGTTGCGGATCTTGTTGGGAATCTCTTCCAGCAGTCTGGCGTAGTTGGCTAAATGCACCACTTTCCCTTTGTCATCCTTGCCAATATAGATAACGCCACCTATCGCATTTGCAAAACCGCATATCCATTTCAGGTAGTCGTCGTGCCAGCTTTGTTTGTATTCGATATTTTGGCGTTCGCTCATTGTGCCTTTTCTAATGATGCTTCGGTGAATCTCACTTTTTCGGGTTCAATTTTTTGATGTCTTCTTCCAACTCCTTCAGGCTTTGCTCTTTTTCCAGTGCATTTTGAGCTATCCGGTATTTCTCGAACTCCTCCCCCGACTTTCTCAATGCCATGTCGTGGCTGACCTTTCCGGCGTGGGTAAGTAGTTCCCTGCCGTTCAGTTGCAGAATGGCATCGAGGCGTGCTATCCAGTCTTTCATGTACATGGGAGTGCGCTGCTGCGCCATGGTTTCGGCAAATGCCAGGTACTGCTCCACCAGCAGGCCCAAAAACCGCATTTCGTCCTCATTCAGGTAGTTTTTGGCAATGCTCACCTCTGCCTTCTTAATGGAAGCAGCTTGTTTTTTGTCGTAAGAGAGCATGCCCATCAGCGGCAGGCTGGCGTCTACCCGCCTGTATACCAATTCTGCTGCTGTTTGCTGGCTTATGGCCCATAAGAGTTTGTTTTGCACTACTTTGAAAAACTCAATCGTCTTTTCATCCTTTGGGTCGTAGTCGATGCTGGTGGCGTAGATGTCTTTTATTTTCTGGTAGAAAAACTTCTCCGAAAGGCGTATTTCCCGAATGCGCTCCTGCAGTTCGTTGAAATAGTTCATGGAACTGCCGGTTTTGAAACGGTCGTCGTTCAGCGCAAAACCTTTAATGATGTATTCCTTGAGCCGCTGCGTAGCCCATATACGAAACTGCGTGCCCTGCGGCGACTTTACCCGGTAGCCTACCGAAATGATGACATCAAGGTTATAGCCATTTACCTCTACCTCCTGGGTTTTGCCTGCCATTGCACCGTGCTGAGTGGTAATTCGGAATTTCCGAACAACCACTTTTTCATCCAATTCGCCTTCGGCAAAAACATTTTTGATATGCTCGTTGATGGTAGATTTAGCTTTTCCAAACAAGGTGGCCATTTGGTCCTGCGTAAGCCACACGGTTTCTTCCTCCAGGCGCACGTCTATCTTGATATTGCCATCCGGGTTTTGGTATATAAGGATTTCGCTGTTCATCCGTTTGATGTGTTTTCGTTTTCTAAATCTATCCCCAACATTTGATAATATTGTCCAGGTTTTCCATTGGAATGAAGTGTGGATCGGAATAGTAGGTCAATTCCTAACAGTGAACCCACCTCAGAAGCTACTATCTCGGACCAGAATTCATATTTATAATCCTTTCCTTCTTTTCTTAAGGACTCCTTGAAAAAAAGTGATAGTTGTCTTGCCAGGTGAAATCAAGACCATTACCACTCGCAACTTCATGGTGGCTGTGAGGGTTCATGATAAACTATTCAGGAAAAAATTGTGTGCGGATAAAGATAGTTTTTTTGGGGAATAATTGTGCGGCTGATCGGGGGGCAAGGTGGATTTGAATTTTCAGATTTGACATTTGATGAATCCGGTAGCCCGAGATTCGGAGCGAATTACCAGACGCTTCGCATGTCACCGGGGGGAGTGGCCGGTGAGACACACGGCCACGGGGTGCTGTATCCGGTAAGCCCAAGGTTCGCCTTCAGCGCCGTACCTGCTTCCTCACTGGCAAGGATATTGAACCTGCTACAGCAAGCGCAGCACGACACAACCCCCGGGGTATCGTGTTGTAATGCACCTCCAAAAGCATTGATCAATGAAAATAGTTACGTATCCGGGGAAGCTATACCCTTTGGGAGCCACCTGGGATGGCGAGGGGGTTAACTTTGCCCTGTTTGCCGAAAACGCCACCGGTGTAGACCTTTGTTTATTTAATTCCACAGAGGGTGGGGAAACGGCCAGAATTCGCATCACCGAACTATCGCACCACATCTGGCATGTATATGTGCCCGGCCTGGAACCCGGCCAGCTGTACGGCTACCGTGTGTACGGGCCATACGAACCGGAGAACGGCCACCGCTTCAACCCCAACAAGCTGCTGATCGATCCGTATGCCAAAGCCATTGCCGGCACCGTGCAGTGGCACGACGCACTTTTTGCCTACGAAATCGGCCACCCCGATGAGGACCTGAGCTTTAGCGACGAAGATAGCGCTCCCTATATTCCCAAATCGGTGGTAATAGACCCCCGGTTCGATTGGGAGGGCGACCAGCTCCCCCGAACACCGTACCACCGGTCCATTATTTACGAAACCCATGTAAAGGGCTTTACACAGTTGCATACCGGTATACCGGAGGAAATCAGGGGCACCTATGCCGCCCTGGCACACCCCGTTACCATCAAATACCTGAAGGAGCTGGGAGTAACCGCCGTGGAGCTGATGCCCGTGCACCATTTTCTCAACGACAGGCATCTCACCGAAAGAGGCCTTACCAACTACTGGGGCTACAACTCCATCGGGTTTATGGCACCGGATGCACGGTACTCCAGCCGTGGCATAAGAGGCGAGCAGGTGCTTGAATTCAAAAATATGGTGAAGGCGCTGCACAAAGAGGGCATTGAGGTAATATTGGACGTGGTGTACAACCACACCGGCGAGGGCAGCCACATGGGGCCCACGCTTTCGTTCCGGGGCATAGACAATTCAAGCTACTACCGCCTCACTGAAGACAAGCGCTACTACATGGACTATACCGGCACGGGCAATTCGCTCAATGCGCAGCTGCCCAGCGTGCTGCGGCTTATAATGGACAGCCTGCGCTACTGGATACTGGACATGCACGTGGATGGCTTTCGGTTCGACCTGGCCTCCACACTGGCCCGCGAACTGCACGAGGTAGACCGCCTCGGGTCTTTCTTCGATATCATCCATCAGGATCCGGTTATTTCGCAGGTAAAGCTGATTGCCGAGCCGTGGGACATCGGCGAGGGCGGCTACCAGGTAGGCAAATTTCCGCCCGGCTGGGCCGAGTGGAACGGTAAATACCGCGACTGCATACGCGACTACTGGCGGGGCGCCGACAGCATGCTGGGCGAATTTGCCGAGCGGTTTACCGGGAGCTCCGACCTCTATAAAGACGATAACCGCAGGCCGACTGCCAGCATCAATTTTGTAACCGCCCACGACGGCTTTACCCTGCACGACCTGGTGTCGTACAACGAAAAGCACAACGAAGCCAATGGCGAAAACAACAACGACGGCGAATCGCACAACCGGTCGTGGAACTGCGGGGTGGAAGGGCCAACAGATGACCCGCAGATAGTGGCACTCCGACAAAAACAGAAGCGCAATTTCCTCACCACCCTCTTTTTGTCGCAAGGGGTGCCGATGCTGGTAGCAGGCGACGAATTTAGTCGCACGCAGGGAGGCAACAACAATGCCTATTGCCAGGACAACGAGATTTCGTGGCTCAACTGGCAGCAGGCCGACACCGGGCTGCTCGGGTTTACGCAAAAACTCATCCGGCTTTACCGGAGCCATCCGGTGTTCTCGCGGAGAAGGTGGTTTCAGGGGCAGCCCATCAAGGGAATAGGCTTGCACGACATCGCCTGGTTTTTGCCCGATGGCACCGAAATGAGCGAGGAAAACTGGACCAGCGACTTTGCCAAGTCCCTCGCGGTATACCTCAACGGGCAGGGTCTTCGCTCGGTGGGAGCGAAAGGTGAAAAAATCGTCGACGACAACTTCTATATCATCTTCAATGCATGGCACGAGGGGCTGGAGTACAAGCTGCCGTCAGAAAAATTTGGTGAGGAATGGAAGAAAATGCTCGACACGCATGAGAACTTTCTGGGAGACGGAGGCACGGTTTTTCAGGCAGGTGACGTAATAAAAGTAGAGGGCCGCTCAGTAGTATTGTTAAGCCAGGCGTGGAATGAATGAGATAAAAACAGGTAAACGAAGTATCGGGGTAAACTTTGAAAATGGCCAGGCATCGGTGGTGGTGTGGTCGCCGGAGGCCGACCAGGTAGACCTTTGCTATGGAGACAACAAAAAACTGCCGCTGGCAATGGATGGCGCCGGGTACTGGCAGGCGCAAACCACGGAGCTGCAGCCCGGCAGCCGCTACACTTTCATGATCAACGGAGAAAAAACACTGCCCGACCCTGCCTCGCTGTCGCAGCCGGAAGGCGTGCACGAGCCTTCGCAAGCGGTTGACCTGGCTGCCTTTGCGTGGACCGATGGCGGGTGGAAAAATCCACCGCTGCACGAATACGTGCTGTACGAGCTGCACACGGGGTGCTTCACGCCCGAGGGCACCTTTGCAGCAATCGGGCAAAAGCTGGATCACCTGCTCGACCTGGGTATCAATGCCATTGAGCTTATGCCTGTGGTGCAGTTTGCCGGCGACCGCAATTGGGGCTACGACGGTGTGTTTCCGTTTGCCGTGCACCACAGCTATGGAGGTGCCCGGGGCTTGCAGCAGTTGGTTAATGCGTGCCATGTAAAGGGCCTGGCAGTGGTGCTCGATGTGGTTTACAATCACCTGGGCCCGGAGGGCAACTACCTGGGCGCTTACGGCCCCTACACCACCGATAAATACCGCACACCGTGGGGAGGCGCCATTAACTTCGACGACGCCTGGTGCGACGGTGTAAGGAAGTATTTTATCGAGAACGCCCTTATGTGGTTCAGAGACTTCCACATAGATGCCCTGCGACTGGATGCCGTACATGCCATTAAAGACTTTAGTCCGAAGCATATTTTGCAGGAAATAAAAGAACGGGTAGCTGAGCTGCAAGAAGCCACGGGGCGCCCGCACTACCTGGTAGCTGAGCTCGATTTGAACGACAGCCGCTTTATCAATGCCATTGAAAATGGAGGCTACGGCATGGATGCGCAGTGGATCGACGAGTTTCACCATGCGCTGCGGGTGACGGCCACCGGGGAAAAAACGGGCTACTATGCCGATTTTAATGGGATTGCTCACCTGGCCAAGGCCTACAAAGATGCTTACGTGTACGACGGCCAGTACTCACCTCACCGCAAAAAACGCTTCGGCGTGAAAACGGACAACGAAGGGCATCAGTTTGTGGTGTTCTCTCAAAACCACGACCAGGTAGGCAACCGCATGCTTGGCGAAAGAACGAGCAGGCTGGTGAGCTTCGACATGCTGAAGCTGCTGGCAGGGGCCGTGATGGTGAGCCCGTACCTGCCCATGCTGTTTATGGGCGAGGAGTGGGGCGAAACCAACCCGTTTCTCTATTTTGTGAGCCATACCGACCCGGAACTGGCAGAGGCTGTGCGGAAGGGCCGCAAGGAAGAGTTCGCGGCCTTTTATGCCGGCGCGCAGGAAGAAACCCCGGACCCCATGGCTCTGGAGACCTTCGTGCAGTCGAAACTGCAGTGGGACCTGCGCAACAAAGCGCCGCACCAGGCACTGTTTCAATACTACCGGGCCCTTATTGCCTTGCGGCGGGGCGTGCCCGCACTGCACCAGCTGAACCGCCGCAACCTGCACGTGTATCTCGACAAGGAAAAGGAGGTGCTTACCCTCTACCGGTGGACGGAGTATGAGCATGTGTTTTGCCTGATGAATTTCTCAGCCAGCCAGCAGTTTATATTGCCGCATTTCAATGTCGACGATTTTAGAATCCTGTTCAACTCGGCAGCCCCGGAATGGGGAGGCTCTGAGTCGCTGCCCGAGCAGGCTTTGACTGAAAAACCGGCTCCCTCAACACTTCTCCTGCAGCCGGAGTCCCTCATTGTATACGCAGGCGCCGATTACAACCTGGTAACCCCGGCTTATCCCGATGTTACCCCTCCACCCAAACCCCTGGCATGACGCCCCCTCTTTTTACATGAACAATCTTCTCTCAACATACCGTTTCCAGTTCCATAAGCAATTCACTTTTCGCGATCTGGAAAAGCTGCTGCCTTACCTCGAAAAACTTGGCGTAGCCACTGTTTATGCCTCCCCGGTTTTTAAGGCCACACCCGGCAGCATGCATGGTTACGATGGGCTCGACCCCAATCAGATCAACCCCGAGGTGGGCACCGCTGAGCAGCTTGGTGCACTTAGCAGGCGCCTGAAAGCAGCCGGCATGCAATGGCTGCAAGACATCGTGCCCAACCACATGGCGTTCGACAGCCGCAATCCATGGCTGATGGACGTGCTGGAGAAAGGGCCGCAGTCGGAGTTTAGTAACTTTTTCGACATCGACTGGTACAGCGCCCAGCAGGGAAGGGTGATGGCACCCTTTCTTGGCACTTCTGCAAGGGAGGCGATTGATGGCGGAGAGCTGAAGATTGCTTTTGAAGGTGGCCGGCTCGTTTTTAAATACTACCAGGCTGCTTACCCTTTGCAGGCATTGTCCTATAAAGAGGTGCTTGGGCGGCCCGGCTTGCCTGTGCCCAAAGACATAGATGCGCTGCTCTCGCAAATACCCGGAGGAAGCGGGGAGGTGGCCGCAGACAGGTGGAACATTGTGCGGCAGCAGCTGGAGGGGTTGATGGAAAACCAGGTAGTAAGAGGCTATGTGCACGACGCCATTGAGGCGGCAAACAGCGATAAAGACCTGCTGGGCAAAATTGAACGGCAGCAGTACTACCGGCTGTGCCATTGGCAGGAAACCGACCACCGCATCAACTACCGGCGTTTTTTCACGGTCAATGGTTTGATCTGCCTCAATATGCACCACCAGGCGGTGTTTGAGCAGTACCACCGGCTGGTGAAGAAACTGCTTCGCGAAGGCATTGTGCAGGGTATTCGCATCGATCATATCGACGGCCTTTATAACCCCACAGAATACCTGCACAGGCTGAGAAAACTAGCCGGTGACGAGGTGCCGGTGCTGGTGGAGAAAATTCTGGAGCCCGGCGAAAGCCTGCCCGGTCACTGGCCGGTTCAGGGCAATACCGGCTACGATTTTCTGTCGCTGGTAAATAACCTGCTTACCAACGGTGGCAGCGAAAAGGCATTGACGAAGTTTTATAGGTCGCTGCAGCGTGACCGCCAGCCCGTGGAGCAGCAAATAGCGGAGAAAAAGACCTATATGCTCCATCAGCATATGGCAGGCGAATTGGACAACCTGTTTCAGCTGTTCAGGCAATCGGAAATTGTCGACAAAAAGACCTTCGCTTCGATACGGCCCGACGACATTCGTGAAGTAATAGGAGAATTTCTCGTCCACTGTCCGGTGTACAGGTACTATGGCGCGGCCTTTCCGCTGCCGGATGAAGAAGCGGGCAAGGTGCAGCACATCCTCCACCGTGTGCGCTATTTCAACGGCGAGCTGCAGCAGGCCGTCGGGTTGCTGGAGCACGTGCTGCTGCGGTTGCCGCATCGGGGAGACGCCGGCCTCAACCAGCGAATTGCGGCGTTTTACCAGCGCTGCATGCAGTACTCGGGGCCGCTCATGGCCAAAGGAGTGGAAGATACGCTGATGTACACCTACAATAGGTTTGTGGGGCACAACGAGGTGGGTGGTTCGCCGGCGGCATTTGGTATTTCGGCTGACCAGTTTCACCAGGCCATGCTTGCACGCCAGCAGCTGTGGCCGCTTTCGCTCAACGCCACCTCCACCCACGATACCAAACGGGGCGAAGATGTGCGGGCAAGGCTGAACGTGCTTACTGATATGCACGAAGAGTGGCTGGAGGCAGTGCGCACATGGATGCTGGAAAATGCCAGTTTGAAAGAGGAAGGTGCACCCGATGCCAACGACGAATACCTCATTTATCAAACAATAGTGGGGGCGCTACCCATGGAAGGCGCTGCGGCGGATAACTTTGTTCCCCGCCTTCAGGAATATTTGCGGAAAGCGCTGAGGGAAGCCAAAAGACATTCGAACTGGACTACTCCCAACGAGCGGTATGAGGCTGCAACCCTCAACTTTGCCGCGCAGGTGCTGGATGCGGCAAGGCCTTTGCCAACCGCCATTGCCCGCCTCTTGCCTGCCATTGTGGACCATGGCATCATCAATTCGCTCTCTCAGCTGATACTGAAGTTTACTTGTCCGGGTATCCCCGACGTGTACCAGGGCTGCGAGCTTTGGGACCTCAGCATGGTAGACCCCGATAACCGCCGGCCGGTAGATTTTGAAAAAAGAAGGGCATGGCTGGATGAGGTGCAAAACCTTACGCCGGAGCAGCTTTGGGACGACCGGCGCAGCGGCAAAATAAAGCTGTGGGTAACCTGCTCGCTGGCCAATCTGCGTAGGCGGTATGCCGAACTATTTACCGAAGGCGAGTACATCCCGCTGGCTGTGGAAGGAACTTACAAGTCGCACGTACTGGCATTTGCCAGAAAGCACCGCCAGCAGGTGCTGCTCATTGCCGTGCCGTTGCACACGGCAGTTCTAAGCAGGGAGCAGGGGGTAGGTGCCAGCGAAATTGACTGGAAAGATACTGCCATTCAACTACCGGGCGGCACTGCCGAAGAGTGGGCCAATATTTTCAACGGTGGAGAAACGCATCCGCAAGGCAGGCTGGCGGTTGCCACTTTGTTTGCCCACAGGCCTTTTGCCGTGTTAAAAGGCCAGCAACTCAGCAACGAGCGGGGCGCGGGTATCCTGCTGCACCTTTCTTCGCTGCCTTCGCCGTTCGGCATCGGCGATATGGGGCCGGAAGCAAAGGGATTTGCCAACTTCCTTCAGCGCAGCCGCCAAAAATACTGGCAGTTGCTTCCGCTCAATCCTACTGAGGCAGGGCAGGGGCATTCGCCGTACAGCTCCATTTCCAGCCTGGCGGGCAACGTGCTCTTCATCAGTCCTGAGCTGCTGCAGCACGACGGCCTTCTCAGCGCCGCCGACCTGCAGGCTTTTCAGCCGGTTGCTGGCGACAAAGTGAACTACACGGAAGCTGAAAAAACAAAGCTTGCATTGTTGGAAAAAGCATGGGCGGTTTTTTCGCAAAAGGAGTCGCATGCTCTCAGGGGAGACTTTGAGGCATTTGTGCAGCGGGAAAGTGCCTGGCTCGATGAATTTGCCATGTATGTAGTGCTGAAGCAGGAGTTTGGCGGCAAACCATGGTACGAATGGGATGACAAGCTGAAGCTGCGCAATGCTGAAGCCCTGGTGCAGGTAAGGGAAGAAAACAGCCAAATGCTGCTCAAGATCAAGTGGCAGCAGTTTATTTTCTTCCGCCAATGGCATGCCCTCAGGTCGTACTGCAATCATCTGGGTATACAATTAATAGGCGACATGCCCATATATGTGAGCTACGACTCCGTGGACGTGTGGAGCAACAGGCGGCTGTTTGCCCTCGACGAGAAAGGGCAGCGGCGCGGAATGGCCGGTGTGCCGCCCGATGCATTTAGTGCCGACGGACAACTGTGGGGTATGCCGGTGTTTAACTGGCAGGTAATGGAGAAAGACGGCTTTGGCTGGTGGATGCAGCGGCTGCGCAAAAATCTGGAGCTGTTCAACCTGGTGCGGCTCGATCATTTCCGGGCATTTTCCGCCTACTGGGAGGTACCGGCCGGCGAAACCACTGCAAAGAAGGGGCAATGGAAGCAGGCGCCGGGGCATGCGTTTTTTGAAGCAGTGCAAAAAGAGTTCGGCGAGCTGCCATTTGTAGCCGAAGACCTCGGCGAGGTAGATGCCGCGGTGTATGAGCTGAGAGACAACTTCAAGCTGCCCGGCATGAAGGTGCTGCAGTTTGCCTTTGGAGGAGATGCGCCACGCTCCGTTCACATGCCGCACAACTACAACGCCAACTTTGTGGTGTATACAGGCACGCACGACAACAACACCACGCGGGGCTGGTATGCCAAAGAAGCCGATGACAGTACCCGGCAAGCGCTGGAAGCCTACGCCGGCCGGCCGGTTGCCACCGGGGAGGTGGCCGGCGTGCTGGCGCGGATGGCCTACGGGTCGGTGGCGGCAGTGGCCATTTTGCCCATGCAAGACGTGCTGAACCTCGATGAAACCGCTCGCATGAACACGCCGGCCTCCAGCGCAAACAACTGGGTGTGGCGCATGCTGCCAGGGCAGGGCGGCCACGAAGCTGAAGACAACCTTCGGAAATGGACGGCTATGTATAATAGGGAATAGGCGCGGAGCGCCGGTTTGGAGTTCTTAGTTTTGAGTTCTTAGTTTTGAGTTTTGAGTTCTTAGTTTGAAGTTCTCAGTTTTGAGTTACTATTGTCCGGTAAAGATTTGACAATGAAATCTAAGGTTAAAAGAAATCTCCAAAAGGAGTAGCGCCCACTACGGAGGGTGGCCGGAGAATTTGGCGGGCGACGCGCGAAAAGGCCTTGAGCGTTTAAATTCTCCTTGATTTTTGCCGACCTGGAAGGGTTACTTTTCATCAAGGAAAAACGGTCCGCCGCCGCGGTAACAGCCCGTCCGGCTTAAGGACAAAAAGATGGGGTCTCTGCAAAACGCAAAGTAGCGGTCCTCATTTGGAAAGATCCGGAAAAAGCCACTAAAGCGTTAGCCAGAGGTTGTTTTTAGAGCGTAACGAAAATTTCCCCGGACACTAAAAATTTTGAGTTTTAAGTAGCAGGCGGTTGCTCTTAACACTGGCTTTAGCCCTGCAGTCTGCTGCGGTCACCGTCATCCCGACGGCAGGAGCCGACGTGGAACGGGATCTTATGCAAGGGCGCAGTCAGAAAGCCAAAGCCTTGCAAACCGATGCGGTCACAGTCAGCATTAGCCTTGCAGACTGTCATGGTAACCGTCATCCCGCAAGGGATCTTATTCGGAAGTGCAGTTAGAAAGCTGTTAGCTTGCAAACCGATGCGGTCACAGTCAGCATTAGGCTTGCAGTCTGTCATGGTAACCGTCATCCCGCAAGGGATCTTATGCAGCAGCGTAGTCAGAAAGCCGTTAGCCTTGCAAACCGATTCGGTCACAGTCAGCATTAGCCTTGCAGACTTTATTGTGCCGGCGGATGAGGCGCACACAAAGGTAATGCTGGTTCACACGGGCTGGAAAAATTCCCCGGAGTGGGATGACGCCCGCCACTGGTTCGAAAAGGCCTGGCAAGGTGCGCTCGGGCAGCTGGCAAAGTTATAGGCAGGGTTGATGGCGGGCCAGTCGGAAGTTTGGGGTTCCGGGCGAATTGCGTGTTCCTTGCGGGTTGCCGCCCTGTGCTCCCATGCCATTCGCTGCCTGTAGAAGTGCTCCACGAGTTTTTGTATCCGGCCGATCCGTTTGGAAAGACGTTTGAGATACCAATTGGCCACCATCTCCTGCTCATAAATGCGTCCTCCGTAAGAGTGGGTGCCAAACCCCGTATTGTAGGCCTTCGAATTCTTTTCCGTTCTGTAACGTATCCAGCACTGTTCTCTGAAAAATTCAGCAAAGGCTTTGGGGTGGTGCTCCTCGCTCAGTTTATCCATCTGTTTCAGTATCCGCCCAATGGTGCGGTGAGAGTGGGCGTAGCCGGTAGACCGAAGTTCGGTTTCGAGCAGCTCGTGGTGATGGTGAATTTCATCCAGGAGCCTTATAACGGACAGCCGCTTTGCGTTGTCGTCGCAAAAGCTCTTTAACCCTTTGTATTCCGACACCATCATCATTTCTTTCTGCCAGTTGTGCGAAAGCTGGATGATAGCCCGCTCGGTGGAAAACGGATCGGCCGAAAGCGACTGAAATGTGAAAGCGAGTACCGCCGTACAGAAACTGTTTCTTGCCGTAGCTCGCGGAATTTGACTTAAAAAAGACGGTAATTTTCTATTCATAGCTTTTGTCCACAACCTGCCACTGGAGGCAGTTATTCTTCCTTTGTAACTACATGCACCTGCAGTAAAAGGCCCGCAGCACTAGCGTATGCTGAGATCCTCAGTTTAAGTGCAGGGAAGAGGCACGCCTCAGGCTGCGTGCCGGAGAAAACAGGAAGTAGATCAGCAGGCCCAATACCAGCAGCATTGCCACGGCTAGTCGCGAGGTGAGATTGCCGGAGGCCACCACGCGGCTCGACTGGTCCATGAGCTTTTCGCCCTCGCTGAGCTGAAGCTTGGTGAGCCGGTTTAAACTCACCAAAATAGCGTCGTAGTGGCTTGTGAGGCCGGGCCGAAGGGCTTCCCGCTGAAGAGGAGATGCGTTGTAAATAAACTGTTGTTCAAACTGTTGCGATATTCTTATGTGGTCTTTAAGCATCGACAGTTGCACTTCTTCTTCTGTGGTAAGGTAAGTGCCCTCGTATCTTTCGATCAGCTGCTGAATGGTGTCGTTTGCCCGTATGTTTTGCTCCAGCAGCTGATCATCTAAACGATCGACAAGCATCTTTTTTTCGAAGATCTCGTGCGAAAGCTGGTAAAGATGAGCCTCAACCACCAGCCGATCCATGTAGATCGACGATAGCGCTTGCTGCAGTGCGGAGAGTTGCCTCCTGTGTACGAAAGTGAGAACGAGGACCGTGACAAGCACAGCCCCCAGGGCTACTTGCGTATTGCGGGTCTGATTGAGTATGTTTTGCCACTTCATGTGTATAAAATTTTATGAAGTCGGCCACATGGAATAGCTCTACCCGTTCGAGTTGAAGATTTGTCTTGTAAACAACTTATTCATTTTCGTTGGGTATGACGTTCCTTATGGCTATTTCATTGTTACAGTATTCAGGTTGTTTAACTAGCACGTTGCCGGTTTTGCAGCACCCAGCTTTTTAGCTTTTCCTGCTCAACCGGCTTCAGGTACCGGAGCGCCTTGAGGTACTCCTTCCGAAACAGCTTCTCATCGAAGCTGATTTTGCCAAGGAGGATCATGCAGTATTCGAGCATGGTTATTTTTTGCCGGCCTCCAACTTTATTCGATTCAAGTTTTTTTTCGTGCATTTCCGGCTACTAAAGATCAAAATGTCCCACGGCTTCGGGTTGGTATGTTACCTGCAGAATTTTAAAATCAGCCGACTTTTCGCCAACGTTCCACGACACTATATCGCCGACCCGCCTCCCCAGCAGGGCAGTGCCTATTGCTGAAAAAACAGCTACTCTTCGCTGCAGTTCGTCCGATTCGTTGGGGTAGGTAAGCTTCAGCTCAATTTGCCGTCCCAGCTTTACTTCCTTTAGCAGCACCCGGCTGTTCATTGTTACTACATCATCTGGTACTTCCGATTGGTCGATCAGCTCGGCGCTCATCAGATCAAGGAAAAAATGCTCTACAATTTCGGGCTTCTTAGCGCGAAACATTGCGTAGTACCGGTGCGACATCAGCCGTTCGTAATCGTTAATTGTTACAACTCTCTTTTCCATATCATTTTATTATCAGCCATAGGGGATGCAGGAAGCGTGCCACTGTAAAACGCCTCTGTGGTGATCCAAAAGAGGTTTTGTGTTTTCAGTTGTGGGTAAAAATTACCCAGTGATTAAAAATTGACCAGTGCTATTGATTCTTTTTAAGAAAGGGTGGGGTGAAATGTACCAAAGTATGGCTAGCTTTGCATTTAACATGCAAGAGCAATCAACAGATTTTCAGCTAAAGGAGCGGGTAAAGGAATTGAACTGCCTGTATGAGCTTTCCCGAATTGCGTGGGAGCAACACAACGACCTGAAGGCGATCGTAACTAAAACGCTTGAGATTTTGCCGGCTGCTATGCAGTATCCTTCGCTGGCCGAAGTCAGGATTCAGGCTAATAAAAAAACTTATTCCACATCAAGTTTCAACCAGTGCCGGTGGCATATTTCTTCTGAATTGCAGGTGGGTGATGCGAATTACGGGGCTATTAAAGTTGGCTACCGGGAAGGGGAAGGGTTAGAACCCACCCGGAGGGTCTTTTTGCGGGAGGAAAAAAGTCTCCTCAAAGTCGTAGCGAGGGAGCTTGCATCCTTTATCAGGCGGGCGGCAGCGGAGGAGGAGAAGCAAAGGCTGGAAGCCCACCTGCAGCATGCCGAACGGCTGGCATTTGTAGGTGAGCTGTCCGCGGGCATTGCTCACGAGCTGAACGAACCGCTGGGGAAAATACTCGGTTTTTCTCAGTTGCTCAAAAAGGGAGGAGACCTGAATTTTCAGCAGCAGGAAGATGTGGAGCGTATCATTAAGGCGTCGTTGTACACCCGCGAAATCATAAAGAAGTTGATGATTTTCTCGCGCCAAATGCCGCAGCAAATCGTTGAAGTAGACGTTAACACCATTATTTTGAATACGTTGTACTTTATCGACGTGCGTTTTCAGGACAGGGGAATCAACATCGTCAAGCGCCTGGATCCAAATCTCCCGGTAATTGAGGCCGACCCTGTGCAAATGAGCCAACTGCTGGTAAATCTTATTACCAATGCCGTACATGCCACAACCGGCGAAGGTAAAATAACGGTAAGCACCCGCCATGCGAACAACGACATATTGCTGGTGGTGAAAGATACGGGTTCGGGGATGCCGGCGTCGGTAAAAAAGCGGATATTCGAACCCTTTTTTACCACAAAACCCGTTGGCCAGGGTACCGGGCTCGGCCTGTCGGTAGTACAGGGTATTATCGACTCTCACGGTGGCGCCATACGGGTGTCGAGCGCCAGGGGCAAGGGCTCTGCATTCGAAATCAGGTTACCCATTAAACAGTCAAGGCAATGAAGAAAAACGCTGACGCCCCAGGTTATGTAGTGTTGATAGTGGACGACTCGCCCGAAACAGTGGAGTTGATAAGGCGCAATCTTGAGCCGGCCGGTTACCAGGTGTACGCTGCCAACAGTGTGCAGTCGGCCATAAAGCTGCTGGAGACAATCAATATAGACTTGCTGATTACCGACTTGAAAATGCCCGGGGAAAGCGGACTCACACTGGTGCGGCACGTGTCTGAAAACTTCAAAGGCGTGGCGATTCTCGTTATTACCGGTTTTCCTTCCATACAGGGCGCTGTAGAGTCAATTAAGATTGGCGCGGAAGAGTACCTTGTTAAATCCTTTACCGACGACGAACTTTTTCAGGCGGTGAAAAATGCGCTGGGCAGGTCGAAGCACAAGAAAAGAACCGGAAAAGACCTCTCACCGCAAAACTTCGGCATCATTGGTTCTTCGGAGGGAATGATGAAAGTTTTTGGTACCATAACCAAGGCACGGGCTTCCCACGCTACTGTGCTTATTCAGGGCGAGAGTGGAACGGGTAAAGAGCTTGTGGCCAGGGCATTGCATTACGGCGGCAATGATTCCAAGGCGCCGTTTGTGCCGGTAAACTGCGGCGGAATTCCCGATAACCTGCTGGAGAGCGAATTGTTCGGGTACGTGAGGGGGGCTTTTACGGGAGCCACAGAAACACGGGCCGGCTTTTTTCAAACAGCCGATAAAGGAACCATTTTTCTCGATGAAATTAGCAACACCAGCCTGGCCATGCAGGCTAAGCTGCTGCGTGTATTGCAGGAGAAAGAGTTCTACATGGTGGGCTCAAAAAAACCGCAAAAGGTGAATTTGCGAGTGGTTGCCGCCACCAACGTCGATCTTATGGAGCTGGTAAAAAAGGGGCTGTTCAGAGAAGATCTGTATTACCGGCTAAACGTGATTACCATAGACTTGCCGCCTTTGCGGGAGCGGGGAGCCGATGTATTGCAGCTGGCAGAGTTTTTTCTCGCAAAATATGTCCAGGAGCTGGGCAGGCCGCCTATGCATTTTACTCCCAAAGCTGCTGCGGCGCTGCAAATGTATGCGTGGCCGGGCAACGTGCGAGAGCTGCAAAACCTAATGCACCGGCTGGCCGTGCTGGCCGACGACCAAACCATTGATGTGCCCGACCTGCCCGGGGCCTTTCGGTTTTCGGCCTCCCAGGGAAGGGGGCTCGACCGGCAGCTGGACGACGTGGTGCGGGAATACATAGAAGACGTGCTTGCTGCCAATCAAAACAACCTCTCCCGGGCAGCCCGGGTACTGGGAATTGATCGAAAAACGTTGCGCGAAAAGATCAGGAAGGTGTAGAAATACTAATTCTTATCTTTGCCCTGTGAAGGTTCTGTGTATTATCCTTTCAATCGTTACCCTTGTGTTGGCGGTGCACCCGTGTGCAAGCTGCACCCCGGAAGAGGCAGTGGCGTGCGGGCAGGACGACAGCCGCGAAAGCCAACAGACAGTGTGCTCGCCATTTGCTACCTGCTGCGGCAGCACTGGCTTCACCTTCTCAGGCTTTTTGGGCGGGGCATATTTGGCACCATGCCAAAATGATGAACCTGAAGCAAACGCACGGCAGATTTTTACCGACCAGTATTGCCCCGGCATATGGCAGCCGCCAAAGATCCGGCCCACTCACTTCGCCTGAGTTTTCTCAGCCATTGCGCTTTCTTTCATTCTTCACATTTAAATCAAAATAAGTGAAATACTTACTCTTGTTTCTGTTTTCCATAGGCTGTACTTCCGCCGGCATGGGGCAGCATACATTCTCGGCCCTGGTAAAAGACGGCCACACCCATAGCCCCCTGCCTGGCGCCACAGCAGTGCTGGCCGGCACCCAAACCGGTGGCAGCGCCGACGAAAACGGCGTTATTACCATCTCCGATTTGCCAGCTGGCGAGCACCTCATTGTGTTCAGCTTTGTGGGCTACCACGAGGAGCGGCTAAGTTTTCAACTGCCGCTGGCCGTGGGACAGCCTGTGGAGGTGCTGCTCGAGCCCGACGCTCACGAAATAGAAGAAGTGGTGGTGAGGGCTACCCGAAGCAGCCGTACCATAGCCGACCTTCCCACCCGCGTAGAGGTGATTTCCGGTGAGGAGCTGGCAGAAAAAGGCAATATGAAACCCGGTGACATCCGCATGCTGCTCAACGAAAGTACGGGCATACAAACCCAGCAAACTTCCGCCACCAGCTACAACTCGAGTATCCGTATACAGGGGCTTGATGGTAAATACACTCAGATACTGAGGGACGGGCTGCCACTGTACGCGGGGTTTTCCGGGGGCTTGAGCCTGCTACAAATTGTGCCGCTCGACCTGCAGCAGGTAGAGGTGGTGAAAGGCGCCTCTTCCACGTTGTACGGCGGCGGGGCAATTGCCGGGTTGGTCAATCTCGTGAGTAAGACCCCCGGCCCGGAAAGAGAGCTCAGCTTTATGGTGAACGGCACTTCGGCGCTGGGGCTCGATGCCAGCGGGTTTTATGCGCAGCGGTTTAACAAGGTGGGTGCCACTGTTTTTGCCTCCTACAATACCGGCAGCCCCTACGATCCGGCAGACATTGGTTTTACTGCCATACCTCAGTTTCAGCGGTTTACGCTAAATCCCCGCCTGTTCTGGTACTTCAGCGACCACAGCACGCTGGAGTTGGGCATAAACAGCACCAATGAAGACCGGACAGGCGGCAGCCTCGATTACATTGAGGGGGATGCTCCCGGTGCTTATTTCGAGCGAAATAAAACAAGCAGGTTGAGCACGCAAGCCCGTTTCGACCACCGCCTCGGCGATAAAACCACCCTCTCACTCAAAAACAGTGTAAGCTTTTACGACCGCACCATTGAGGTGCCGGACTACACCTTTGCCGGTAGCCAGGTTTCTTCTTTCAGCGAAGCCAACATGACCTTTGGTGATGCAGACCTGGAATGGATTGGCGGCTTCAACCTGTGGACCGACGGGTTTACGCAGTCGGAAGGCGCCAGTGCAGAGGCTGTTGACTACAGCCACCTCACGGTGGGGGCCTTTGCGCAAAACACATGGCAGGTAAACGAGGCTTTTACGCTGGAAACCGGCCTGCGCGGCGACTACCAGGATGAATATGGGTTCTTTGCCCTGCCACGTTTGTCTGCCCTGGTGGAAGTTCATGAAAAATTATCGGCCCGGCTGGGCGGCGGGTTAGGCTACAAAATACCCACTGTTTTTACCGAGGATGCGGAGCGGATACAGTTCAGGAACGTGCTGCCAGTGGATGCAGCGGCCACCGTGGCAGAAGAATCAATTGGCGGCAACTTCGATATCAATTTCAGAAGCCCGATTTCGGAGGAGCTTTTCATTACCGTAAACACCCTCTTCTTTTATACCAGGGTAAGCAATCCGCTGGTGCTGAGTTCGGCAGGAGGCGGCTTCTTTGAATTTCAGCAGCCCAGCGGCTTTATCGATACAAAAGGTATAGAGACCAATGTGCGGCTTGGTTATGCCGACTTCGTCCTCTTTGTCGGGCATACACTGGCCGATGTGCAGGAGCACTACTTCGGCGGCACTTCCCCCTTTCCGCTGGTGGCAAGGCACCGGCTCAATAACGTGCTGATGTACGAGGTGGAAGAAAAGCTGAAGATAGGGCTGGAGGCGTACTATTTTAGCAGCCAGCAGCTAAGCGACGGCGGCGAGGGCAGACCCTACTGGATTATGGGCCTGATGACTGAAAAGCTGTGGGAGCGGTTCTCCATTTTTCTCAACTTCGAAAACTTTCTCGACACCAGGCAGTCGAAGTTTGGGCCGATATACACCGGCCCGGTGGCAAATCCTGTATTCAGCGAAATATATGCACCGGTAGACGGCTTTGTGGTAAATGGCGGGTTTAAGCTGAGGTTGTAGGGTGGGATTAATCTTATGGCACTGTGTCGCTAGATTCTTGGTCGGCTAGTTTGCGCCTGTCGAAGGCTTTGCTGAGGTACTAGCAGAGGACCTTGCCGTGGTTAGGTTTCTTAAACCTGCCTGAGGTAGAACCAGAAGTAATATAATTGTCAAATTGATTTTATAAGCATATTTATGCCTAATAAACCTGCCCGGTTTGTTGCCCAATACTGTCAAGTTAAAAAAACTTCATTTCTTTAACATTTAGTAGAAGTCAACTTAAGTTTTAGCCGATTTTTAAACACGAGCAAAATGATTTTAAAACAACGACCGCAAAGATGATATGGGTTCTGCCCTTAGGCGAAGTTTGATATCTGGAAACTTTTATTTTAGTTTACGGCAGCATAGCCCAAGATTATTTTGAAAAAGCTATTTTCCATACTCCTGTTAGCAATACTCCTTTTAAATGTGATGGGGTACTATGGGGTATTTCTCGGGCTACAATACTACAATGACGTGGAGATGGTCAAGGTGCTGGACGCAGATGAGTACGCCGCCGCCGAAACCCTTACAATAGCTATTCCTATTTCTATCCCGTACATGAGCGACAATGTTGATTTCGAACGGGTGGATGGAAAGTTTGAATACCAGGGCAATCACTATCGTTTGGTAAAGCAGAAATATGCGAAGGACACCTTGACGGTAGTTTGTGTAAGAGACTACGGAAATGAAAAGATTAGTGATGCACTTTCAACCTACGTTAAGACTTTTACTGACAAATGTGCTGATCAAAGCAAGAAATCAAAAATAACGATCTCCTTTATTAAAGACTTCCTTCCTGAAACTTTCTGTTTGGCGACTACTTCAGCAGGTTGGGAAATGGATGTTGTCAAACATGGCTTCAACCATTCCTTCATTCCAACTTTTGTCGTCTCGGTTATTCATCCGCCTGAACGTGCCTGATTCAGTCTAACATCCTCTTGTTAGACATCCCGAACCTTCGGGAAGAACTGTATCTGTTCAAATTTATACTAGAATTCTATTTCGGACCGGATTGGTCACAGGTAAAAATCTGTGCCTGCAACTTCAGTTATTGCTGTTGAAGACATTCAGCAATCGGGCGGTTGTGGCCACTCATGATAATCTCCTGTAATCCTTCCGGAAGCCTCCCGTTGGGATGCACTCCGTGCTAATTCTAAAACCTAAAACATATTTCCATGCCACATATTTCATTGGAGGCTCATTTACCGGGCATAACCGGGCTTCTCGAATACCGAAAAGACGCTGCTCAGCCAATAAGAGAGCTTACACAGTTTCTTTTGCGAGGTCCCTCCACATTAACAGAGGGCGAGCGTGAGCTGATTGCAACAATCGTTTCGCATAGCAACGAATGTACGTTTTGCACAACTGCACATACGGCAGCCGCTGATAAGTTGCTGGGCGAATGTGATACCTCCCAACAGATCAAAACCAACATTGAAACTGCCGCGGTAAGCGAAAAAATGAAAGCGCTGCTTACCATCGCTAAGCAGGTGCAGCAGAGCGGTAAAAGTGTGACGCCAGACGCCGTCCAGCGGGCGAAAGACGCAGGGGCAACCGATATTGAGATCCATGATACGGTGTTGATTGCCGCACTGTTTTGCCTTTATAACCGCTATGTTGACGGGCTGGCCACCCGCTTGCCGGAGTCAGCCGACTACTACAATACCCTTGCAGACAGATTGGTAACAAACGGGTACAAGCGTCTGCCGCAGGGATATGATCATTTAAAGAAACATTAAATCGCAACAAAACATAACCTATAATCCCATGAAACATTTTTTACTCTTTTTCTGTACGGTTACTCTTACATCGTCGCTCTTCGCACAAACGCAGAGAATAACTGGAACCGTTACCGATGAAAAAAATGATCCGATTGCCGGTGTAAACTTCCTTGTGAAGGGTAAGATCACAGGCACTATTTCTGAATTTGACGGCACATTCGAACTAACCACTGCCGCGGAGCTGCCGTTCACAATTGTGGTATCAATGATCGGTTATCAGACGCAGGAGATCGAAGTCACTTCCCTGCCACAAGAGCTTCAGGTAAAGCTTGCTGAGTCAACCAAGGTAATGAACGAGCTTGTTTTTGCCGCCTCGCGGATAGAAGAGAGTATCCTCCGATCGCCGGTAAGCATCGAAAAAATGGACCTTCGCGACATACAGCAAACCGCCTCCGTAAACTTTTACGATGCACTCGAAAACCTTAAAGGCCTTGAGATGGTGACAAGCGGGCTGACCTTCAAGCAAATCAACACAAGAGGATTTAATCATACGGGCAATTCCAGATTTCTACAGCTTATTGATGGGGTTGATAACCAAACACCCGGCCTGGGCTTTTCGGTCGGGAATATGCTGGGTGCATCAGATCTTGACATAGAAAGCGCCGAGTTGATTCCTGGTGCAGCATCTGCACTCTATGGCCCTGTCGCATTTAATGGCATGCTTATGATGCGTACAAAAGACCCCTTTCAGTACCAGGGGTTGAGTGCACAGGCAAAGGTTGGTGTAAATCATATCAACGAGACGTCCGCCGATCCGCATGCGCTATACGATTACTCCATTAGGTATGCAAAAGCGTTTAATGACAAGTTCGCCTTCAAAGTCAACGCCTCCTATTTTACCGGACTGGATTTTTATGCTGATAATTACACTGACGTAGATCCGGGAACGCCCGAGCCCGAGCGTGGTGACACTAACCCAGCCAGAAACGCTTTGAATATTTACGGTGATGATGAAGCAAGGGAGCTCCCCGGAATTGGACGTGTGTCGAGAACCGGCTACGAAGAACGTGCTCTCACCGACTACAACGTTTACAGCCTCAAATTAAACGGAGCGCTTCATTACCGTATTACCGACAATATGGTGCTGAGCTATCAATACAACTTTAGCCAGGGCACAGCCAACTATACAGGAAGTAACCGTTTTTCGATCAATAACTTCACCTTGCAACAGCAGAAGCTTGAATTAAAGGGAAGCAACTATTTTGTGCGTGCGTACTCCACTGCCGAAGACTCACACGACTCGTACAATGCTAAAGGCCTGGGCCAACTCATCAACCAAACGTGGGTGCAGGATTTGGACGGAAACATTGTGCCGGCAAACCAGGCAGACGATATGTGGTTTACCCGCTACGAGCAAGCTTACACCGGCGGCATAGCAGGTGTTACTGCCAATGATCACACTGCTGCCAGAGCGTTTGCCGATCAGGGAAGATTTCAGCCAGGTAGTGCTGATTTTAATGCCGAAAAAGAAAGGCTGATTGCCACGCAGGGCTTGAGTGGAGCAGGCATTCTGAGCCAAAGCAAGCTCTACCATGCAGAAGGGCAGTATGACTTCTCCAGTAAGATAAAATTTGTTGATGTGCTGGTTGGTGGAAACTATCGGGTGTACGACATGTTCACCAATGGTACGCTTTTCGACGACAAGGGTGGAAGTATTATCATCAAAGAAGGAGGTGCCTTTGCTCAGCTTGGGAAAAATCTGCTGAGCGACAATCTGAGGCTGCTGGGGTCTGTTCGATACGACAAGAACCAGAATTTCGATGGACGGTTTACGCCAAGGGCCTCGGCGGTGTACACGGTGGCTAACAACCACAATTTCAGAACTTCAATCCAAACCGGGTTTAGAAATCCCACGCCCGGCGACCAGTACATCAAGCTCAACGCAGGCCCCATTACAATTCTCGGTGGTGTGCCCGACAACAGCCAGGGCATGACGGTGTATCAAAACTCATTTACCACTGCATCTCTCGGGCCTTTCTTTGGTGCATTCCAGCAGGCAATGCAAAATGGCGCCACCCCCCAGGAGGCAGTGATGCAGGCCAAAGACCTCCTTGTTAAGTCGGATGTGGCCTATATTAAACCGGAAAGAGCAACCGTTTTCGAGGTCGGCTATAAAGGATTGGTGAATGAGAATTTTGTGATTGATCTCAATTACTATTTCTCCAGTTACACCGACTTTTTGCTCAACCAGGTGGTAATGGAACCGCAAAGTCCGGTATTGGGTAGCGATGGTGAAATCAATCCTCAGGCAGCGATGGACCTCCTAAACGGGGACAGCCACTTGTATCAACTTTACACAAATGCAAGCGACCGGGTAACCTCGCAGGGGGCGACGCTGGGTATCACCTATGCTCTTCCAAACAACTATTCACTTGGCGCAAACGCAACCCTTGCCACATTCGATATTCGGGATGCCAATCCGAACGACATCCCCGGTTTCAATACTCCGAAGTACAAAACGGTGGTCACTTTTGGTAATCGTAAGCTCATCGACAACCTGGGTTTCAATGTTGCCTGGAGATGGCAGGACAGCTACGATTGGTATGGAACGTTCAACCAAATGAGGCCGGGGAGAATCGAGGCGTTTTCAATAGTTGACGCACAGGTAAGCTACAAAGTGCTGCCAATAAAATCGATGGTTAAGCTGGGGGCCAGCAATTTATTTAACAACCAAGTGTACCAAGCCTATGGCTCACCAGCTGTCGGCGCCATTTATTACGTGAGTGTGACCTTCGATCAACTGTTAAGATGATAAGTCCAACACTGGAAGTTCAGAAAGAGGATGCTGCGAAAATCGGCATCCTCCTATGGATTTCATTCGCAATATGCTTTGTATGCAACATGGCTGCCGGGCTGATTTCAACGCTGATGTCGGTGTACTTGCCCGTGGTAGTGCGAGATTTAAGTGGTGCTGTAAGTGCTGATGAACTAAACTACATCAGCGCCTACATCAACTCGCTCTATATTGCCGGTTGGGCAGTGGGCGGATTTTTTTGGGGTATCATCAGCGACAAAATCGGCAGAGCCAAAGCATTGGCAATTTCTGTTGTGTCTTTTGGGATTTTTACACTGTGTATAAGTTTAGCGCCTTCGTGGGAAATAGTCGTAGCCTTTCGACTGCTCTCCGGCCTCACTGTTGGCGGCATCCTGGTGATAACGCCTATGCTGCTCTTCGAAATATGGCCTCCCCGCACCCGGGCAGTGATGATCGGGATTGACTCTATCGGATTTCCAGTCGGGATTTTTTCCTCCGGACTAGTCAATCTTCTAGTTAACGATTGGCACCATGCCTTCCTGGTAGGTGCTCTTCCGCTGGTGCTTGGAGTATGTTGCCTCTTAATCTTAAAAGAGTCGGACGACTGGCGGCAATCAAGAGAAAGTACCGCTACTAAAAACGTAGAGCACACCGCGGTGGACAAAGCGAACCTTATAAAAGGGGCCGTTATTTTTGGCTCAATGCTTATCGGCCTTTGGGGAATGTTCTCCTGGATACCCACATGGGTCCAGAGTTTGCTGGTTGATTCGAGCGGGCAAAGTGAGCGGGGCATTGCTATGATGCTGCTAGGCGCAGGTGGTCTTACCGGCGGGTTCGTCTCCGGATGGGTTTCAAACAGCCTTGGTGTGAGAAAGGCCATGATGCTTTGCTTCGGTGGTTGCATTCTCATGTCAGTTCTTCTATTCGGGTTTAACGCAACGTTCTCACCCATGATCTATGTGGAGCTGGCCTTGCTGTCACTCTTCTTTGGGATCAGCCAGGGGCTGTTGTCGTTGTACATTCCTCAATTGTTTCCCGTGCACATACGAGGCACCTTTGCGGGTATCTGTTTCAATATTGGCCGAATCGTCACTGCCGTCGCCATCTTTTTTGTTGGCGCGATGGTAACCACACTTGGAGGCTATAGCAATGCCTTACTCACCTTTGCCGGAATTTTTGTGGCAGGGTTCATTACAGTACTTATTACCAAGAAAAAATCTAAAAATTAATGGCACACATTGCAGTACCGGACGGTGTTCCGGGGATCAGAAGCCTGGTGATGTTCAGACCCGAAACAGGCAAGCACCTGTATGACCTGGCACAGGTTTTATTAAGGGGCCCGTCCCCGCTCAGCCCGGCGGAAAGAGAGCTGATTGCGACTCATGTCTCGTCACGAAATAATTGTACATTTTGCATGAGTAGCCACGCCGCAGCAGCACGTGAACTATTTGCTGACGAACGTGAAGTTGTCGATTGCGTTATTCATGGACACGAAACCGATTTGCTTAGCAATAAGATGAAGGCATTGCTTAACATTGCCGGAAAAGTGCAGCAAAGCGGAAAGCTTGTGAGCGACGCCGATGTGGCAGAAGCACGAAAGCACGGAGCCAATGACCGCGACATACACGACACGGTGTTGATAGCGGCAACATTCTCCATGTTCAATCGCTACGTGGACGGGCTGGCATCGTTGACTCCCACTGATCCGGCAGCGTATGAGCCCATGGGAAAGCGTTTGGCTACTATGGGTTATGTTTTACCTCAACAACCAAAACAATAATGGCACACATTGAACTTCCGGAAGGGCTTCCCGGCATCAGGGGTCCTATGGCTTTAAGACCAGAAACGTCAAAACCGCTGAATGACCTGGCTGAGGTGCTCCTGAGGAGCGATAATTCACTTTCCAGGGGAGAACGCGAGTTAATTGCTACGTACGTGTCGTACCTCAACGATTGCTTTTTTTGCCAGAATGCACATGGCGGTATTGCCCAGCACTATCTGCAATGCGATATGAATTTCATTGATGGTGTCAAACAAAACGTGGACGGAGCTCCCATCTCCGACAAGCTGAAAGCACTACTGGCCATTGCCGCAAGTGTTCAAAAAGGAGGCAAGCATGTAACTGCTGATCAGGTAGCAAAGGCAAAAGCACTGGGAGCAACGGACCTGGAGATCCACGACACGGTTCTAATTGCAGCAGCATTTTGCATGTTCAACCGATATGTAGACGGCCTGGGCACCTGGGCCCCGCAAGACCGGATGTTTTATGTGAACAGGGCAAAAGCCCGTGCCGAAGAAGGTTACGCAAATTATGACCCACACAAGTAATTCACATTTATGAAAAAACTTTTTTATATCGGGCTGGCCGGTCTGACATTGTTCGAAGTAGCCAATGTGTATTTTATTATGCCTATGCCGGGGAGTCAGCAAATGAACAGCATCGACCTGGCTTATTTTCTCTATACTTACCGGTGGTTTTTCAGAATAGCCTTTGCAGGAATGATATTGGCAGGAAGTAGCGCTGCCTTTAGTACCAATAAAAAATGGATCCCGCTCATCGCATTACTGCCTGTTTTGGTGGTTGTGTATGTGTTCAACTTTCAAATGACGGCAGATCACATGTTTCTGCAACCTCAAACCCTCGCATTCAAATCCGAAACAGAAAGTAATTTGAGCGATAGCAGCATAGTGGTTGCTGTTAGCCACCGGGGAGAAGCAAAGGCCTACCCTATCCGCTACATCCAGTACCACCACCAGGTGCGGGATTCTGTGGGTGGAAAACCTGTGATGGTCACCTACTGCAATGTGTGCCGTACGGGCCGTATTTTTGAACCGCTGGTGGATGGCAAGATCGAAAATTTCAGGCTCGTCGGAATGGATCATTTCAACGCCATGTTTGAAGACGAAACAACGAAGAGCTGGTGGCGGCAGGCGAATGGTGAAGCCATTACCGGCTCGCTGAAGGGTTATACGCTGCCGGAAGTAGAGTCAAGTCAGCTCACACTAGGCACTTTTTTTAGCTTATATCCTTTAGGCAAAGTGATGCAAGCCGAAGATATTTCGAGAGATAGCTATGATAGTCTTGGCCGTTTTGAAAGGGGGCGCAGCAAAGGCCAGTTGACAAGGACCGATTCGTTGTCGTGGCAGGACAAATCGTGGGTATTAGGTGTTGATCTTGACGGCCAAACCAAAGCTTACGACTGGATTGAACTAAGGCAGACAAATATTGTCAATGATCAATTGGGCAACACTCCCATTGTCATAGCCATCGCCTCTGACGCCCAAAGTTTTGCAGCTTTCGTAAGGGCTGCCGATGAGCTGTTTGTTTTAAAAAACGATTCTCTCGTGAGCACGCAGAACAGCTACGACTTTTTGGGGCAAAGCAAAGATGGAAGCAAACTCCAGCGGGTGAAGGTTTACCAGGAGTTCTGGCACAGCTGGAAGCAATTTCATCCTGATACTGAGGTTTATAAATAGAAGTGTAATCCCGGGCACAGTCAGGGCGTATCATCTTCGGGGCAACGTTTCCGGTCTCTAGCCTCACTCCTCATCCGGGTGCGTAACCTTTCGAGACACCCGGCGGCTTTTAAAACTTTCTCAAACTAAAAACCCGCCCGGATGCACCGGGCGGGTTGGGGAAAAGGATTGTTAATTGTCTAGGAAAGCCGATGCGTTCCGGTAATGCTTATAAATGCATTACTTCTAAACATTCCGGACCGGCAGCTAGTGCCTGACTGGAAAAAATATTTCCTTCGCTGCGGTTTGCTAATGCCAGTTTCGTTACATTTTGGTTAGATATCGCCCGGAGGGTGGTGGTAAAACTTATGCGCCCGGTTCAATTACTGTTTTTAATTTCTGCCTTACATATGCCTGCTATGGATCTACAATTTCGTCTTTTACAGCGACAAGTGCTGCCGGGGGTTGCGTCGGCATCGGGCATTGCCACAAGCAACAATCGCATATATGTGGTGGGCGACAACACGCCGTGGCTCTTTGAAATTGACAAACAGTTTAACGTTATTTCCAGGCTGCGGATAATAGAAACCGGCGATGGCGTGATACCCAAACCCGATAAGCCCGATTTTGAATCGCTCGAGGCAGTAGGAGAGGGCGAAGCCAGCGAGCTTATTTTATTCGGGTCGGGCGCCAAATCACCTCAGCGCGATATTTTCATCAGGATTCCCCACGCGCACCCCGCTGAGCCACAAACCTACTCGCTTACCAGGTTTTACGATCATCTTCGGGGGTCGGCCATGCTGCGAAACTCCGAACTCAACATTGAAGCGGTGGCCGTTGAAGGCGACCGTCTGTACCTATTTAACCGCCGGAAAAACGTCGCATTTGTGTATTCTTACCGTGACTTTCTCTCCTTTGTGAGTGGAGGCAAGCCTTACCCTGAGCCGAAAGTTTACGAGATCACGCTGCCAGCTATCAGGGGGATAGAGGCCGGTATCTCAGGAGCAACATCCATAAAGGGCACCAATAAAATCATCTTTACTGCGTCGGTCGAAGATACCCCAAATGCTTATGACGATGGAGAAATACTAGGAAGCTACGTTGGAATTATTGATTTTGAAGATGCCGGTGAGCCCTTGCAACCGGCCGCAGTTCTTATTTCTGAAAGCGGGGAGCCGCTGAAGCTAAAAGTGGAGTCTGTTTGCATTGTTGGGCATAGCAAACCCAATGAAGCTGAGGTGCTGCTGGTAACCGACAACGACGAAAACAATTCCGAAATCATCAAGGGGCTGCTCAGGTGGCAATAGCCGAAACTTTTGGATTGCAAGTTTCAGGTGAGGCGGATGCCCGGGTCACGCACCGCATCCTGTAGCTGATAACCAACGCCGAGCCGATAGTGAGCAGCGCAATTGCCAGTACTGGTGCTGCCAACCCGAGGCGGTCGGCAATTAAGCCGGTGAGGATTGCCCCGAAGGCGTACCCAAGATCTCTCCATAACCTAAAAATGCCAATACTTTTGGGCCGCTGGTCGGGATGGGTGTAGTCCGACACAGCCGCAAGAAAGGTCGGGTATACGATCGCCGTACCTATGCCGAGAATAGATGCAAGAATGATGTAGACAGTGAATGAGCTGGCAAACACCATGGCAAGCAGCGCCAGCCCCTGCAGCAGCATGCCCCAAAACAGCAGGTCTTTCTTGCAAAATTTATCGGCAAGTTTACCGGTAACCAGCTGGCCAAAACCCCACACGGCAGGGTACGCAGCCACAATTATTCCCGTTTCGTGCAGGTCAAATCCTTTTGAGATCAGCAGCAGCGGGAATAGCCCCCATACCATGCCGTCGTTCAGGTTGTTTACCAGGCCCGCCTGGGTAACCGAGCCAAGGTTGGGGTGTTTCCAGGTAGTTTCCCAAAAAATCCCTTTTAGGCGCGGAAGTGAGCTTGCCGTGGCTTCCATTTGCACATGGCGGTGTGTGTCTTTCACAAAAAGCCAGCTAAGCAGTAATCCTGCTACTGCCATGCCAATGCCCACGTAAAACGGATAGGGCCGCAGGCCGTAGCTGGAGGCGATCCAGCCGGTAAGGAACGCCACGGCAGCAAGGGCCACATAGCCGGCAAATTCGTTGAGGCCCATAGCAAACCCACGGTCCTTTTCTCCCACGAGGTCAATTTTCATCACCACGGTGCTCGACCACGCCAGCCCCTGGTTAATGCCCAGCAAAATATTGGCGGCAATCACCCAGCCCCAGCTGCTGGCATAAATAAGCATTACAGGCACAGGCAATGCGAATAGCCATCCTATCAGTAGCAGGTTTTTCCGCCCTACCCGGTTGGCCAGCATGCCGGTGTAGTAGTTGGTCACGGCTTTGGTGACGCCAAATACTACGATAAATGAAAGAATGGCTGTTTTGGCCACCATGCCAAAGTCAACCTCGGCAATTTGCGGAATAATGGTGCGCTCGAGGCCCACCATTCCGCCTACAAACGCATTGATAAGAATAAGCAGCGAAAACTGTTTCCAGTTCTCCTTCAGCCCCAATTTTACAGTTCGGTTATCCATCGTATGTTCTTTAAGAAATGGCGCAACGATTGGCCCCTGCTTCCAGCTCAGCCGGCTGATGTCCTTCATAAGAACCCGTTTTGTTCAATCCGGCAATGGTAAGGTAGTTGGGCGGTGTGGGCGGAATCCGTTGCAGTGTATACTTTACAAAGTCGTCTTTGTCGAGCTTTAACATTGGAAGGTTTTTGTGCAGCTCGGCGATGGTAGCAGCCACAAGTTTGTTATCGAACGGCACGGTTTTCGACGAGTGGGCGGGCAATACCAGCGTGGACGGGTCTAACCCGAGCAGTTTTTCTAAAGACACGTACAGCTGCCCGGCCTTCCTTTCAGCTTCTTCCGCATTTGCCTTCAGGTCGGGGCGGCCCACACCGTCGGTAAACAACGTATCACCTGTAAAAAGAAACGGTCCTATCCTGAAAGAGGTGCTCTCCGGCGTATGTCCCGGTGTGTGTATTACTTCCAGGGCGGCGGCGCCAAAGAACAGCTTGTCTTCATCTTTTATCGGCGTAAAAGCGTAGTCGACTTGTGCCAGGCTAAGCATTACGTGTGTAGCGCCTGTTTTTTCGGCCAGCTCCCTGGTGCGCGAAAGGTAATCGGCGTGGATATGCGTGTCTGTTACATAGCTGATTTTCCAGCCGTTTTCTCCCGCGAGATCTTCATACACCTCCGGGTCCAGCGCGGCATCAATTACGATGGCTTCTGCGCCGGAACCAACAATGTACGAGAGACAGCCTTTCGCCGACCTGCGCACCTGTATCACCTTCAGGTTTCCCCAGCCGGCCTCTGCGGTATTCCACACAAAGTTCCAGGCCTTCATTCCGCCATCAAGTGAATACACCTCGTAGCCTTTTTGCTTTAGCTGCTCGGCGGCCAGCAGGCTGGTTTTTCCTGCTGTACACACCGTTACTATCGGCGCGTTGGGGAGTATGTGGTTGGCGAAAACATTTGTTTCACCGGCTTTTAGCCTGTCGTACACATCGGCGTGAACGCTCCCCGGGATCGACCATTCCTCCCGTTCGGTTTGCGGCCGTACATCCAGAATTGTCACAGGTTTCTTTTCGGCTAGCCACCCGGCTACTGTGCCGGCATCAATCTTTAATTGTTCTGCTATCATAAGGTAAGTGGTTTAGTTATTTGAGGTTTCCATGGGCAAACCAGCCAGCTGCCAGTCGGGAAAACCTTCTTCGAGGCGTGTGGCCTTGTACCCGGCTTTTCCGAGAAGCGCAACGGCTTCGTCGGCAAACACACAAAATGGGCCACGGCAGTAGGCAATTATTTCGTTTTTTACAGGAAGCTCGGCCAGGCGGGCGGCCAGTTCGTTTATTGGAATGGAAACGGCATTGGCTATATGGCCCTGCTTGTATTCGTTGGCCGGGCGAACATCCAGGATGGTTACCTCCTCCGACTTCAACTTTTCGACCAGTCCGTCGATGGTTAGTGTGTCGAACTTCGCTTCAGCCTTCCGAAAATCTCTCACCAGCCGGTCGATGGTCGCCATTCGCTCAATACCCAGCTCGCGCAATGCTTTCCAGGTTTTAAATACATTTGTATTCGACAGCCGGTAATAGATGAAGTTTCCACGCCGGGTTACATCTACAAGCTGGGCGCTTTTTAATACCTGCAGGTGCTGCGATGCATTGGCAACCGAGAGGCTGGTTTCGTGGGCAATTTCTTCGACCGAAAAATCTCCCTGCGCCAGTAGCTCAATTATCTCAAGCCGGTGCGGGTTTGCCATGGCTTTGGTAACCCTGGCAAGCTCGGTGTAAACTTTGTCTTTGAAGTCCCTTTTAGTCATGGTTGTACTGTTTTATGAGTGTACAACCACAAGAGTTACCGATAAGTTCAAGTATTCAATAAAATTATTGAATAGATGGGTGATTTTATTTCCATGGGTAGCGCTCGCTGCTATTTTTACAACCGCTAGCTCTCCGAAATCACGATTACAAGGTCTTTCTCGTTGAAATGGATGAGATCCGATTTTTTAGGGTTAACCACTACGCCGTAGCCGAGGTTGGCATTTCTTGCTTCGGAAATCCGGCGGTAGCCTATAGCTACTTCGTTTTTGCGGGCAGCTGATTCAAGGATCGTGTAGAAGTTGACGGGGCGCCGGGCAGAGTCGCCAAAAATAATGTAGTCGCTCACGGGTTTTATGTAAATTTCCGAGCCGTCGGCGTCGAAGAGGTCTTCAAATACCCGCATCAGGTATTTGTTTTCCGCCACCTGTGTCATCAGCAGGCTCAGCAGCTTGTCGCTTACTATAAAGTCGTCGGCGCTCGTTACGTCTGCCAGCTGGCGGTTTCGCAGGTCCATCATCTCCGATACGATATTTATTTTCCGGGGCGATTTTTCCATGATGTTGCGCAAATGAAGCAGCGTAATCAGCGTTTGTGCATCGGCCTCCTGTATGGGGAAGAATTCCTGGTAAGACAGCAGGATGATGCGGTCGTAGTCGGTGCAATCGAGCGACTCAAGCACCACACGGTCGGTGGTGTCGGCTTGTTCAAACGTGAGTGCAACATTAGTCAGCGTCGTCTCCAGTCTGCCGATTGCCTCCATGGCATCGGCAAACTTCGACACCACTTTTATGGAAGAGCCTGGCTGCACATACTGGTCTATTTCCCTTATCACGTTAATTGCCCGGTGACTCCATCCGAGTATCAGGGTAGCTTCCGGGGCAGGCTGAGCTTTGGTTCCGGCAGTTATGATGCCTTCGTCGATGCGAAACCGCGGCGTGACCGACGCTATCATGGTGTCGTCATCGCGGGTAATCCCGATGAGCTGGTCGCGGCTGTTAATTAATCTTCCCATGGGCGGGTTAATTTCTACTAGTGCCGTGGCAGCGGAAAAAACACCGATAATTGCCGAATCCTCGTAGCTAAAGAGCGCCTCCCTGAAAGTTTTTCCTACCAGCCGGGGCTCCTCAACAAAATAGATTTCATCGCCATCAAAATCCATCAACTCGGTGTATACTACCGATAACCCCGACTGCCGGCTGGTTTGCACCATTATTTTCGATACAATGTCGTCTGAAAGTATCAGCTCTACTTCATCTTGCCCCACCAGCTTGGCTACTTCAAAATTCCGTTTATCCTCAATTTCGGCTGTAATGTGATAGGGGTCTTTTCTCCGGTTGTTACCTGATACAATCGCAAGTATGGTTTTAATAATTTGGCTATCGGAGTTTTCATTTTCCCTGCCAAGTATAATTATGGCCTTTGAGGCTTCCGGATTACCGATTTTAAGATCATGCAGGTCAATAGGATTACCGGTACGGCAAATAACCCGGGTATTTCCCGTGTTGCCCACCTTGTCTTTTATTTCGTCCTCCATCTTTACCTTATCCTCATCGGCGAGAACAACAATCACCCCGGTTCGCTGGTTTTCGTTGGCAACAAGCAGTTCGGAAATGATGGTGAAAATTTTCGATGACCAGCCGAGAATAAGCACGTGGTTTTGCTCCAGCACCAGCGAGCGCCCCTTGCGAAGCTGCTCGATGGTGTCCATGATGCCATTGGAAATGAGGCCGATGAGCGTACTGACTACTATGATACCAAACACCGTAACGATGAGCATGAGCAGCCGGTACTTCCAGTCGCCATCGTGGTTGCCGAGGTTGCCGGGATCAAGAATGTGCATCAGGCTGGTCCAAAATGTGTCAGGATACCCCAGCCTGTCAACTTCATCGGGGTGTATTTCTATTATAAAAAGAAAGACGGCGTAAATACACACCATAAGAACGGAACTTACCAGCAGGTAAAAAACCAGCCTGGTAGACCCAGTCGACATGTAATTGTCGAAAAGGTACCTGAGCCTTGTTGCTGTGGCTTTTCGATTCATCGTTTCTGTGAATTGCCCTGGAGCTGCCTTTGGAGGTTAAAATATCAGCTGCCTGAGCAGCAACGAGAGTACAATTGCTACCATCAGCAGAGCCATCAGCTTTAGAAAAGCCAGATTGTCGGTAAATCTTTCCCGAATGTTCATGAATGAGGAAGTTAAAATGATAGTCAGCCGGTCAATAGTCCTTTAGGGGAAAACGAACCGCCGCAACAGATAGAATAAAATGCCAGTAAGGCTCAGGGGAGATTAAATGCCTCTGGGAGGGGGCGAAAGAATGTCGGCAGCATTGTTTACGTATGTGCCGCAGCTAGGCACAGCATAGTCGTGTGCCAGTGTTTTAACAGCAGGAAAAAGGTCGTATTCGAGGGGTAGATGACACAGGTACAAAATGGAAATACCCCGTGTGGTGTGGTCCTGGTCGTTTTCGTCGTGCTCGCCTACCGCACCTTCGATGCCAAAAACTACCTCCAGCGCAAACTCGACAACACTCTCGATATCGTTTAAGGAAAGGTCTTCGGCAACATGGTCGGGGTGCATATCGCGGCTGTCTACACTAAAATTTAACAGGTAGATGGCCAGTAGAAAAGCCAGAAAGTTACGAGTACGAGATATGGACTGCTTTGCTTTCATTTAGTCGAATCGATAAAGGTACTAAAAGAAAATGTAGTATTACTACTGTTTCTGCCGTCGTACTAAACCTTATTTCCACCCGCCGCCAAGGGCTTTATATAAACCTATTGTTGCTCTCAGCTGCCTTTGTTTTATGTCTGTAAGTCCCACGCTGGCTTCCAGCGCATTTTTTTGCACTAGAATTACTTCCAGGTAATCGGCCCGCCCGGTAGTAAAGAGCGTATGCGCGGTTTCAACTGACTTGTTAAGAATTTCAGCCTCCCGGTTTTTCAGTGAATAGGCTCGCTCAAGATTTTGAAGGTTGGAAATTTCGTTATCAACTTCGGCATAGCCATTCAAAATGCTTTGCCAGTAACTAATATAGGCTATTCTCTGTCCAGCTGTAGCAGATTGAAATCCGGCGTTAATGGCATGCCGGTTAAGTAGTGGTCCTGCCAGGCTTCCAAATAAATTGTAGACAAAAGATTCCGGTGTTGTGAGCAAAAGTGAGGGGTTGAAAGCCTGGAAGCCAACAGCACCTCCTATGGTGAGACTTGGGAAAAAAGCTGCCCTGGCTGCCTTTACATTTGCCCGCGACGCTTCCAATTCGAGCTCTGCCTGCCTGATATCGGGCCGGTTTTGCAAAAGATCGGCCGGTATGCCTACAGCCACTTTTGCCGGCTTGGCGTCATCGAAGGCCATAGCGCCCCGTGGTATTGGCTGAGGAAACCGGCCGAGCAGGACATTTAGTTCGTTTTCCTTTTCCCTTACACATTGTTGAACTTCTACTTCGCGGGCTCTGAGATTGAGTAGCTGCGCTTGCATCTGCTCCACTGCTAGTTCGTTTACCATAGCCGCCTGTTTTTGCACGGAAACCATAGCCACTGCATCTGTCTGCAATTCGATTGTTCTCCGGATTATCTCAAGCTCTTTGTCGCATGCGAGCAGATCGTACCACGACGCGGCTACCTCAGCTACAAGGGTGGTAACAGCCCAGTTTCTGCCTTCCGTGCTCGCCAAATATTCCGCAAGGGCGGCTTTTTTCAAGTTGCGCAACTTTCCCCAAACGTCCGCCTCCCACGAGGTTTGGACTCCCAGGCTAAAGTCACGGAGGTGAACAGGAACCAACTCATCGCCGTAAATGGGAGTAGTGGCATTGCCTGCTCCATCCATGGTGTAAAGGCCGAATTTTCTTTGCCCGGCGGTTCCAAATCCCTCCACCGCCGGAAGAAACTCGCCTTTACTCCTTCGCACGTTGGCCCGGGCCATCTCAATGCGCTGGAACGTTATGAGCAGATCCTGATTGTTGTTAAGAGCAGTGTCGATCAGGCTCACCAGGTTCTCATCATCAAAAAAATCCTGCCAATTGGTGTTTGCGGAATTGGCTTGCTCGCTTATACCGCCAAAAGTTTCCGGCACGGCAATTGGTTTCTCTGAGGTGGTTACCTTTATGGACTTACATCCTACAATCAACCCAATTACAACCCCGATATATAAATTCGTCAATTTGATTGTCTTCATTGTTTTAAAATTCTTCAGTTAGTGCTAGTTCTTCCTGGTGACCACGTGCGGCGAATTTTTCCGAGAGCGTGGCAAAAACTACGTAGAGGCCGGGCACTATAATAACACCGAAAACAGTCCCGAAGAGCATCCCGCCAGCAGACGCTGTACCGATGCTTCTGTTGCCGACGGCACCCGCACCTGAGGCAAACATCAATGGGAGCAGGCCTGCTATAAATGCAAATGAGGTCATGAGGATTGGCCTCAACCTCACAGTTGCTCCCTCGATTGCAGCCTGAAGAGGTGTTTTTCCTTCCCGGTGTTTCATGGCTGCAAATTCTACGATCAGGATCGCGTTTTTACCCAGCAATCCAATAAGCATTACCATTGCTATTTGGGCATATATGTTGTTTTCGAGCCCTAGCACCAGCAGTAGGAGAAATGCTCCGAAAGTCCCTGTTGGCAAAGACACAATAACAGGCATTGGCAAAAGGAAGCTTTCGTATTGCGCCGCAAGCAGGAGGTAGACGAAAATAAGGCAGATCACAAAAATAATAACTGCTTCATTCCCGGTCGCAACTTCATCGCGGGTTATGCCTGCCCAGTCTATATCATACCCCCTTGGGAGTTTTTCGGCGGCCACCTCTTGTATAGCCTTAATAGCACTACCGCTGCTGTACCCCGCGGCTGCCTCTCCGTTTAGTTCAGCCGAAGGAAACATATTGTAGCGTGTAACCTGGTCTACTCCGTATACCCTTTCAATTTCCATAAAAGCGGAAAGCGGGACCATTTCTCCTGAATCGTTCCGCACATGTAATCTCAGGATATCTTCGGGCATAGCACGATATTCGGGCGATGCCTGGATCATCACCTTGTAAATACGTCCGTAGCGAATGAAGTTGGTAGCGTACTCGCTGCCCAGCATGATCTGCAAACTACCCATGGCGTTATTTGTGGTAACTCCTTTTTGGGCCGCTTTGTCGCTGTCGATATGAAGCATGTACTGAGGATAGCTGGCATCGAAAATGGTAAAAGCTGATCCTATTTCCGGTCGTTGTTTAAGGTCCTCTATAAATGTATTGACCACTTCCTCCATCTTTTTAAAGTCGTCACTTCCGGACTTGTCGAGGAGCCTCAGTTCAAACCCACTTGCGTTTCCGTATCCTGGTACCGCGGGGGGAGGAAAAAATTCAATTTGAGCGTCTTTAATGTGGCTGGTTCTCTGGCTCACGATTTCAATCAGTTCGTCAACCGACTCGCTGCGCTCACTCCATTCTTTGAGATTAATCAGGCATGTTCCGTAGGTAGCGCCGGTACCGTCCGAGAGTACGTTGGTTCCGGCCAGCGTCGAAACCGACTTAATGGCTTCAACTTCTTCGCACGCTTTCTGAATAGCATTAACCACCGCTTTTGTTCGCTCCAGAGTTGAGCCGGACGGCGTGGTGACGCTTGCATAAAACGTTCCCTGGTCTTCATTGGGAATAAATCCGGAGGGTAATATTTTTCCGAGTAAACCTGTGCCCGCACAGAAAGCAATAAGCAGCCCATAAGTAATGACTTTGCGATCAGCCATCAGGTGTATCATTCTTCTGTACCTGTTCGAAAGCCGGTCGTACATACTGTTGAACGCATCAAAAAAACTGGTTAGCCAATAGGGCCGTTTCCTGGCATGATGGTTTTTTTTCAGCAAAACGGCACAAAGAGCGGGTGTAAGTGTCAATGCAACAATGCCCGACAAGACGATCGAAATGGCGAGTGTGAGAGAAAATTGTCTGTAAAAAATGCCCGATGGGCCAGATAAAAAAGCGACGGGAACAAAAACGGCAGACATCACCAGGGTAATGGCGATAATGGCACCGCTAATTTCCTTCATTGCTTTTTCGGTTGCCTCTAAAGTGCTGAGCCCGGAGTTCTCCATTTTTGCGTGAACCGCCTCTACAACTACTATTGCATTGTCTACTACTATACCAATAGACAATACCAGGGCGAAGAGTGTAATGAGATTGAGTGAGAATCCCGCCAGTTGCATAAAGAAAAAGGTGCCGATGAGCGAAACAGGTACGGCGATAGCAGGAATTATGGTAGATCGAAAATCTTGCAAAAAGACAAATACCACGAGCGACACCAGAAGAAATGCCTCCAGTAAGGTCTTTACTACTTCCCGAACCGAAGCATCTAAAAACCGCGATACGTCATAGCTAATTTCGTAATCCATCCCGCTCAGAAAAGTGGACTCTTTTATTTCCTCCATCCTTTCTTTTATGTTGGCAATCACCTCACTGGCATTTGACCCGGGAAGCTGCTTGAGCATAATTGCTGCCGCGGGGCGGCCGTTGAGTTTGGCTTCCACGTCAAAGTATGTAGTACCAAATTCGACGTCGGCTACATCTTTTATTCGTAAGATTTTGCCATCCGAATCGGCTTTCAGGGGAATGTTCTCGTATTGCGCCTCGGTATTGTATTTGCCCGGGTATTTTACTACATACTGAAGTGCCTGCGACTTTTTATCGGAGCTTTCGCCGACTTTGCCGGGAGCTGCCTCAACGTTTTGTTCTTCGAGTGCTTCAAGAATATCATCCGTCGACACATTATACGTAAGCATCTGGTCCGGTTTCAGCCAAATGCGCATGGCGTACTCCTTCGCGCCCAGAATGTCGCCGTAGCCAATTCCGTCAACTCTTTTTAGCTCTGCCAGGATATTGATATCGGCAAAGTTGTAGAGGAACCTCTCATCAAGCGTGGGGTCGGAGCTGTAGATGTTTAAATACATCAGCATCGCATTCTCCTCCTTTGCAATTTGTACCCCATTCCTTGTTACCTCCGGAGGCATTTGCCCCATAACAGAAGCTACCCTGTTTTGCACGTTTACCGCGGCTATGTTTGGGTCGGTACCAATTTCAAAAATGATCTGTACCACTCCCACGCCATCGTTACCGGCGTCGGAAGACATATATTTCATACCCGGCACCCCGTTAATGGCCCGCTCAAGCGGAATGATGGCGGCTTTGGTAACGGTTTCGGCATTTGCACCTGTGTACTCTACAGTTACATTAACTTCAGGAGGAGCTATGCTCGGAAACTGCGTCATTGGTAATTGCGTAAGCGCAAGCAAACCCAGCAGTGTAAGAATGACGGATACAACAATAGACAAAACCGGCCTATGAATAAATTTCGTAGTCATGATTTCTTTTAGATGTTGAAACGACTTGTTAAACCCCCGTAAGCAGAGTGAGTATTTGGTGGCTTTCCAGTGTTGAAGGTACAATTGTGTCACCTTCCCGCACTAACTGTGTTCCCTCATATAGCAGGCGATCGGTGGCGTCTAATCCAGACTCAAGCACGTAAAACTGTGGTAGCCGCATTTTTGGCACAATGCTTTTCATCCGTATGGTATTTGCCTCATCGACTACATATATGTAGGTTTTGTCCTGGATCTCGAAAGTTGATTTTTGAGGGACAAGTATGGCACCAACCAGCTTTCTCTGTACCTTTATTTTGCCTGAAAAACCATGCTTAAGAAGCAGTTTGGGATTGGGAAACTTTGCTCTGAATGCGATATTGCCCGTGTTTTTCTCAACTTCACCATCTACTGTTTCTATTAATCCCTCGTGGCTGTAGAGGGCTCCATTTGCAAGCACGAGAGATACCTTTTGCTCCGTTAGATTTTCAGGTCCTAAATTCAGGTACTCTTTCTCAGACATATTGAAATATGCATATACCTGCTCATTGTCTGAAATAGCGGTCAATAAAGTGCCTTCATCGACTAAACTTCCGGTTTTATGAGGAATTCTGTTGATTACTCCGCCGAAAGGGGCTTTAATTACTGTGTGAGACAGCTTAAATTCACTATTTGCAATTTCGGATCGGGCTTCTTCAATTTTCGCTTCCAGCGCGGCCAGCGTGGCTTCGGCGAGGTCAAGCTCCGACTGCGAGACGATTTTTTGCTCAACCAGAATCTTTACATTTTCTAGCTGTACGCTGGCGGTCTTTGAGTCGGCAATTGCACTTTTCAGACTGGCCTTTGCTTTGAGCACATCTGCTTCGTATCCTTTGCTGCCAATGCTAAATAAGGGCTGCCCGGACTTCACCCACTGTCCTTCATCAACATATATTTTCTCGATGAAACCGCCAACTCTTGCCCGAATCTCTACATGTCGAAATGATTGTATATCTGCTACGTATTCATTTACATAAACCGTATCTTTTATAATCGGGTTGATAACTGGAAATACTTCAACTTGATCTGTTGTTCCCTTACTTGTAGTTGAAGTGCACGACACAAGGTTTGTGAAGAGGTATACTAAAGGAACTATAAGCCCAACCGACAGTAGGTTGATGGCTCTGTTTTTTATTTTTTTCATTATTAAGCTGTATTAAAGAGAAAATGGGAATTGCTTCTTCCTGTTGGAACAGGAGAAGGTGACGAAAAAGTAGAATAAACAGCTTAGACTTCCGGGGGAGGAGAGTTGATGTCAATAAAATCGCTAATCACAATATTCCTCTGCA
The DNA here is from genome assembly GCA_965651695.1 of uncultured Imperialibacter sp. GTDB lineage: Bacteria > Bacteroidota > Bacteroidia > Cytophagales > Cyclobacteriaceae > Imperialibacter. Next base: position 71,313 of record CBFGTI010000004.1, read on the forward strand.
GGGCTGCAAAAGGTAATTTTTTTGCATTAAAAATAGGAGAACTTGTAACTAAAATGGCGTTGCAGTAAAATTTCTTAAACTCAAAGGAACTCCCGTCGTCCTGGTCATTCTCCTCGTGTTCCTCTACCGCATTCTCTATCCCCAAAACAACTTCCAGGGCAAATTCAACAAGGCTTTCAATGTCGTTATAAGACAGATCTTCTGCAATATGATCAGGATGTGCATCTTTACTGTCGATGCTGAAGTTAAGCAGATACAGCGCAAAAATAAATGCGAAAACTCTTTTGAGCGACAATATGTGAGACCTTCCCTTCATGTTATCTCCCACAAATTAAAACAAACAAATTGAATTTCTTCAGAATTTTGCTTTTCCAATTGTCGGTTTAATGTTTTTGAAAAGGACATAGCAGCAGGTCTGCCATCTCTATCAACTCAGTTTTCCGAAATTACAATCACCATGTCCTTCTCGTCGAAGTAGATAAGGTCCGACTTTTTCGGGTTTACCACCACGCCATAGCCCATATTGGCGTTTTTTGCTTCAGAAATTCGCCGGTAGCCAATGGCCACCTCATTTTTGCGGGCAGCCGACTCCACGATGGTGTAGAAGTTGACTGGTTGCGTAGCGTGGGCGCCGATTGTAATGTAATCCGTTACCGGTTTAATATAAATTTCACAGCCCTCGGCATCGAAGAGGTCCTCAAACACACGCATCAGGTACTTGTTTTCTGCTACCTGTGTCATTAGCAGGCTAAGCAGTTTATCACTCACAATAAAGTCGTCGGCGCTGGTTACGTCGGCCAGCTGGCGGTTTCGCAGGTCCATCATTTCCGATACCATATTGATTTTTCTTGACGATTTCGCCATGATGCTTCTAAGATGAAGCAATGTAATCAGTGTTTGGGCGTCGGCTTCCTGTATGGGGTAGTACTCCTGGTACGACAGCAAAATAATGTAGTCGTACTCGGTGCAGTCGAGCGACTCCAGCACCAACCGGTCGGTTGTATCGGCCTGTTCAAACTCCAGCGTTACGTTCGAAACCATGTCTCTGAGTTTTTCGATTACTGGCACCGGATCGCTGAATTTGGCAACCACCTTTATGTGCGATCCGGGCTTTACATATCCGTTCAGCTCCTTTATTACATTTCTGGCGCGGTGGTTCCAGCCAATGATCAGGATGGATTCGTCGCCCTGTTCGTACCTTTTTTCTTCCTCGATGCGGTCTTCGGCAATCTGGTAGTTCGTCAGGTTCGACACTATCATCGTGTCGTCGTCTTCGGTAATGCCAATAATTTGGTCACCTTCCTGTATAATCCTGCTCATAGGCGGGTTAACCTCCACAAGGCCTACCGAAGCTGAATAGATGCCGATTACTGCCGAATCTTCATAACAAAAAAGCGCTTCGCGGAAGGTTTTACCCACGAGCTTCGGTTCTTCGGTAAAATAAATTTCGTCGCCGCTGAAGTCCATCAGTTCGGTGTAAACGACCGATAACCCCGACTGCCGACTGGTTTGCACCATTATTTTCGACACTATGTCATCCGAAAGTATCAACTCCACTTCATCCTGCCCTACCAGCTTCGCTACTTCAAAGTTTCGGCGGTTTTCTATTTCGGCGGTGATGTGGTAGGGCTCTTTGCGGCGGACGGGGCTCGAAACTATGGCCAGTATTGTTTTGATAATCTGGCTGTCGGAGTTTTCATTCTCCTTGTCGAGAATAATGATAGACTTGGAGTCGCCGGGGTTGCCAATCTCCAGGTCGTGCAGGTCTATCGGGTTGCCTGTGCGGCAAATGATGCGGGTGTTTTTCGTGTTGCCTACCTTATCCCTTATCTCATCTTCCATCTTCACCTTATCCTCATCGGCCAGTATCACAATCTTCGGGTTTCGCTGGTTTTCGTTGGCAATAACGAGCTCCGAAATAATGGTGAAGATCTTCGACGACCACCCCAGAATCAGCACGTGGCCGTTTTCCATAACGAAAGACCGCCCCTTGCGAAGCTGATCGAGCTTGTCCATAATGCCGTTGGAAATTAAGCCTATGAGTGTACTTACCACTATAATACCAAACATGGTGATGATAAGCATGTAAAGCCGGTAACTCCAGTTACCGTCTGTTTCGCCCAGGGCGCCGGGGTCGAGCACGTGCATCAGGCTAACCCAGAAGGTATCGGTGTAGGCCCTGTCATTGCTTTCGAAGGGGTGAACCTTTACAATGAATAAAATATTGGCGTAAAGAAATACCAGGAACACTGCGCTCAAAAGCAGGTAAAAAACGAGTTTGGCGGAGCCTACCGACATAAAATTGTCGAAAGCGTACTTCATGCGGGCCTTCAATGACTTATCTCTCATTTCGCTTAGGTTGTAGTATCGGACAATAATGAAAAAGTAAAATAAGGGATTGCTAAAAGTATTTGTTAGCCAAGATTGAAAAATTTTGCGATTCCCCTGCGTTTACGGGCGCCGGGGGGAAACGAAATTGCTTTTTTCGAAGGTAATAGCCCTGCGTCTGTCCCCGAAGCAAGAATGTTTCGGGCAGGGTGGTTTAGTGTGAAACAGATACCACCTGCCAACCCAATCAAACGACTGTTTGGCTCAGTCGCAACGCACCTGATGGGTCATTCATTGGCTGGCGAGCTGTTCTTTTTAGAAAACTATCGTTGTCGATCTGTGGAAATTCTCTGCCGATACTAACGCCGATGGTTCGCCGGAACTGGCTGTTATAAACGAAAAATGGGGTTTTTTTAGAACCCCATTGAATGAAAGAGAGTAGTTTATAAGTTTTTTACTTGCCGCCTTCGCCCCATCCGTCTTGTCCGCCGTCCATTTTTAATACTCTATGAGCCTTTTTTGATTTTTTGACCGACGTGCCGGAAACCGACATGGGCGTGGTAAAGTAAAGTCCTAATGATAAAATCATAAAAAATACATACTGTGCCATAAGTTCACTATTTATAATGTTTGAATTGGATAACACTAAGGTGCTTTCATTATTGATGGTGATTTACGACAGTTACTCACATTTGCTAACTATAATAAATTTGAGTAGTTACTGGCATTACAATAGGATTATTCCTATTATTAATGGTTTATTAAATTATCTGCCATGAATGAGATAAAGAAATTGGTCAGGATTGTAACAAACAGGGTAAGGAAAAATGTGTCCCTGGTTGATGTCGTAAACCACGACGACGATCCTAACAAAGAGCAGTTGCTTTTTAACAACATTCAGAATGGACTGTACCAAACGGACGATGAGGCGGCGGAAGGTATGTACGGGACCAATGGAGCCGATCAGCGCTACCGGATGCTAAAGTCGCGTCTTCGGTATAAGCTTTACAACCTGCTTTTTTTTGTGGATTTCAACGACTCAAAGGGAAACATAGGGTTTCCGTATGAACAGGAATGCCACAGCTATATTTTCCGGGCCAAAGTGCTTTTCAAAGAAGGCGAATACGAACTCGCAGAAAAGCATATCAATAAAGCTTTAACGATTTCCCGAGAGGCGGAGTTCACCGATTTGACGTTGCTGGGGCTGAAAATGCTGAGGATTATATATTCGGAGCTCTGCCGGCCCAACCACTTGCGTAAAACGATAGGTCGAATTAAGAAATACGAAGAGTTGAGCAAGTTAGAGGAGGAAGCGTTTAATATCTTCTACATGAAGGTTATGCAGCTGCGAAAGTCGGTTCATTCACGTAAAGTACACTTCGATTCTACCATAAAAGCAGTAGAGTCGCTGCGGAACTTGTGGGAACAGGGTAAATCGTACAACTTATTCGACAAATATTACCGGCTGAAGCTTTGGAGCAATGAGCTGTCGGGCAACTATGAGGATATATTGAAGGTGTCGGATGAAACTGACGCCTTGCTTGAGAAAGGGCAGTTAAATGCGTTGAGATTCGACATTCGTCACAGCTATTACACCAGAACCTACGCCTATTTGCGGACAAAAGATTATGTCAGCGGATTGAAAACCGCCAAAACCGGGATGGAATATATTTCGAGGACATCCCGCAACTGGTTTTCGCACATGGAAAACTATTTCCTCATAGCACTGCATAGCAGGAACTATCCATTGGCGGAGGATATAATAGGGCAGGCGATGCGCAACCCTCATATCGATAAAATTGAATCTTTTGCACGGGAGCGTTGGGAGCTTTATAAGGCCTACCTGTATTTTATGCAGCCGGAAAAAGATGTGGACGAGGTGCTCAATTTCTCCAATATCTACGAAAAAATGCCTTTTTATACGCAGGACAAGCAGGGCTTTATGGTTGCCATCCTGATACTCGAGTTTATGGACCTCCTAAAAAAAGACCGCCTCGATCTTGCGCTCACCAAACTTCCCAACACCGAGCGGTACATATACAGATACCTGAACGACAACCCTGAAAGTCAGCGGGAGAAGCTGTTTCTTAAGCTGATTTCTATTATTGTGCAAAGCAGCTTTAACCCCGAAACTGCCGCCACACGGGGCGAGAAATACCTGAACAGGCTGAAGATGACACCTGAGCCAGGCGACGCTTTTGCTGTAGTTGAGATAGTACCCTACGAGCAATTGTGGAGTACGCTACTTGAAATGATGGCAAACAACACCGTGAAGCTGTCTTTCGGCCGGCAGTAGCAGACTTTTTTTCGACTGAGCTAGCCTGCTTTCCGGCAGGCCTTTGCACTACCTGGTATTTGTGGCCGTTTGCCTCAGCCGGTTTGCCGAGCAGAAACCGTTGGCTGTTTTTGCATTAGGATTCGCTAAACCTGTGGTCTTTGAACAATAGCTGAGCTTGCCTCTGTTGTTGTTGCTGCTCAATGGCAGGGTTTTCAGGAGCCAAAACAACGAGAATCCCCAGGAAATCTGCGGAGCAGGAACTAACGGCGGGTTTGCCTGTACGAGAAGTTACTGCAACCGGCAGACTTATGTGCTGCCAGGGGCTTTTACATTACCTGTAGCACCATGCCCGTCGCCCACGGCACTTCGACAAAAGCAGCAAGCTCGTTTTATTAGAGAAATTTATCCCTTAATTTGCTATGGGCTATCCCGATCACAAATGACTTTTTCACCTGTCACACAAATACATTTGCCGGTGCCGGCGGTTACCCTACGCCCATTGCTGCACATGGGGCGAAACAGAATAATAGCGCCGGAGCAATCTTATTCACCAGGAGAACTTCGTTATGTGGGTATGTCATTCAACTTTTCTACCGCACCACGCCTCAGCTGCCTGCCGGAATTTTCGGTAACCCGTAGCTTGCAGAACAGCGGCTACCGAAAAGAGGCGCAGGCATTTGCCGCTGGCCGGCTTTTCGAAAGCTTTCGCAGGAGGAATGCATGCCGGTGTTGATGAAGAGGCCAAACATATTGATGCCGGTTGTTTTTGTAGCTGGCATTCTACTGCTATTCCCAATAAGGGCGCAGAACGCCCTCAGGCAGGAGTACCAGGTAAAAGGAGCATTTCTCTTTCAATTTTCCCAGTTTACCCATTGGCCCGATCATGCCTTTGCCAGCCCATCGTCGCCATTTGTTGTAGGTATACTGGGCCACGACCCTTTCGGCAGATTTATTGACGACCTGGTGGCCGGCGAACAGGTAGAGGGGCATCCTATAGTGGTAAAACGATACGCCAGCCTTAGCGAGTTGGAGGCGTCGCACATACTTTTCATAAGCAAACAGTTGAACGAGCCGCTACCAAAAGTGCTGGAAAAGGCCGCCACCATGGGTGCCCTTACGGTAAGCGAAATAACCGGCTTTGCGCAGCAAGGCGGTATGGTCCGGTTTTATGTAGATAACAATAAGATTAAATTCCAGGTTAATGTGGAGGCAGCAAAGAGTGCCGGACTCACTGTGAGTTCGAAGCTGCTGAGGTTGGCACAAATATGCTGCAACGGTAACAACTAGCGTATGGTAAGGAGGCACAGATCGATAAAAAGTAAGCTGATGACGGTCATTTTAACGACCAGCGCCACCGTGCTTTTTATTACCTGTGCAGCCTTTTTCATTTACGAGTATTATTCCTTCCGCAAGTCTATTATCTATCAGCTGTCGCTGGTGGGCAACATCATTGCTGCTAACAGCACAGCATCCCTGGCTTTTGCCAATACCGAAGACGCCACGGAGGTGCTTGCGTCGCTGGAGTCGGAACCCCACCTGATCGGCGGCGTGCTGTATGATATGCAGGGAGAGGTTTTTGCCAAATATCCAGCCGACCTCGATCCGGCGTTGTTCCTTGCCACGCCGGGGCAGGATGGGGTAACCCTGTATAGCGATTATGTAACGGGCTTTTACCCGGTGGCCGAAGGTAGCCGAAGGCTGGGCACGCTCTTCCTCATTTCAGACATGGGAGCCATGTACAACCGGTTTCGCCTGTATGGCACCATTGCAGCCGGGGTCATTCTGCTTTCTCTTTTGGTGGCCTACGGGCTGTCGCGCCTTTTGCAAAAGAGCATCACCACGCCCATACTAGCCCTGGCAGGCACAGCCAAAGAGGTGTCGGAAAACACCAACTATTCGCTCAGGGCCACACCCTACGACGACGACGAGATTGGTGCTCTAACCGATGCATTCAACCAGATGCTAACCCGTATCGAAGATCAGAACCACGAAATAACCACATTTAACCAGGGTCTCGAAAAGAAGGTAAAGGAGCGCACCGGCGAGCTTGAGGCGGCATATAAAGAAATGGAAGCCTTTTCTTATACCGTTTCGCACGACCTCAATGCGCCGCTCAGGCATATCGACTCTTACCTCACCATGTTTTTGGAAGACTATGGCGAAACGCTGGATAAAGAAGGTCGCAAGATACTGGGCGCGGTAACCAGGAACAGCCAGAAAATGCGACAGCTTATCGACGACCTGCTGGCGTTTTCGCAGGTGGGCCGCAAGGAGTTGAAAAAGACCACTTTTTCGATGGACGATGTGGTGAAAAAGATATGCAGAGCTTACCAGCGCAGGAGCGAAGAGCGGAAAGTTGAGTTTAAAGTGCAAACGCTGCCGGAAGTATATGCGGACGCCACCACCATTCGGCAAGTGTGGGAAAACCTCATTTCCAATGCTTATAAGTACTCCAGAGACAAAAGCCCTTCGGTAATTGAAGTGGGGTGTGCAGAGCAGCAAGATCATTTTGTCTTTAGCATAAAAGACAATGGCGCCGGTTTCGATATGGAGCACTACGGCAGTCTTTTCACACCGTTTCAGCGGCTGCACACCATGTCGCAGTTTGAGGGTACCGGTGTGGGCCTGGCTATTGTAGAGCGGATTATTAGCCGCCATGGCGGAAAAGTTTGGGCCGACTCGGCACCGGGCCGGGGCGCCAGCTTTTTCTTTACACTGCCGAAGGTAAACTCGCAGTGAGATCGTCCCGGGTGACCGTTTGCGCCCGGAATGGTCGTCATTTTACCGGCGGCGGAGTGTTGGTGTGTGTTGGAAAAGCGGATGGTAGCCTGCCGGCAAAACGATAGTAAATTTGAGATGGTAAATTCACCAGCATTGTTATTTTTGCGGCGACAAAAAGCGAGTGTGCAGAACCAAACCTGTACGGCTTTCTGTTCTTAAGCGAATTTAACCAGCTGCGATGCGAAAGAAAATACTGCTCATTGAAGATGACCGGGATGCTTCAATGATGTTGCAAATTTTGTTGAATAAAGCCGGCTACGATGTAGAGGCTTTTCATGAAGGGAAAGATATAGTTGAAAACAATTTCCAGATTCCTGACCTTTTTATTCTCGACAACAGCCTGCCCACCATCGAAGGTGTAGCCCTCTGCAAATACCTGCGCCTGAAGCCATTCACCAGAGACATTCCCATTATCATCATTTCGGGTAGCGAACATATTGAAGCGAGGTCCAGCATGGCCGGCGCCAATTATTTTCTACCCAAGCCCCTTGATGTTAAACAGCTGCTGGCTATTGTAAGGCTGTGCCTGCCTGTGCCATTGGCTTTTTAGATACCGATTGAAACCGAAGCAGTGTGCAAGGTGAACGGATGTCGTGCGGAAACGCTTTGCTGCTGCTTTCGCTGCGGTTCATGTACGTGAAAACGCCCGGCGTTCGTTAAACAGAGGTACCTGCATTACCGTCTATGATTTATAATCACGAAAAAAGTAAGCCCATCGCACACCTTGCGTTTGTTCAGGGGGCGTATTTTGTCCTCACCGGGCTTTGGCCCCTTGTGCATATGGAAAGCTTTTTAATGGTAACCGGGCCCAAGGAAGACTTGTGGCTGGTGCGTACCGTGGGGATGCTAGCCGCCTGCATAGGTGTGGGGCTTTGTTCTGCCGGGTTTCAGCGCCGGGTGGTTTCACCGCTGATTGCCATAGCTATGATATCGGCCGTCGGTTTTATCCTCATCGATGTGAGGTACGTGCTGGACAATGTAATAGCCTCCGTTTACCTGGCCGATGCTGCTGTGGAAATAATTTTTTTCGGATGCTGGCTACTGATGCTGCTATCAACCAACCGGGGCTAGGCTGCACCCTCTCACCGCCTTCCCAACCGCTGCCAGGTCAATAGCCCCTGATAGCCCGTGAAAAACGGCGCCGTAATGTTATTGTTATTAGTCGCCCACCCATTCGTAAGTGCTTAGGGTTGAAATATATGCAAGCAGGATGCGTTTGGCTTTTAACCCATTTTCCATAATTAACCCTTAGCGTAATATGATTTCAAAAAATTACCTCACCCTCCTGTGCCTTTTTATGCTCACCACACTCGCCGGCTGCGAAATTGTAGGTGGCATATTCGAAGCGGGCGTATGGTTCGGCGTTGTGATAGTTGTACTGATAATTGCTGTGCTTATTTGGGCACTGAGAAAGTTTGTAGGTTAACCCCGGCGCTTCTGCAAAAACGGAAACAACCCCCTATGATACCCGACTACCCAAGCCTGTGTATGGCAGCGGCAGTTTCCAGTTTTTCACCCTGGCGTCTCAGGCTGGTTGGCTCACAGCTTTGTGAGACACGGGCATGATGAGATGCCGGCGGGGCCGGTGTTACTGTATCGGATTGTTTTGCGCCAATGGAGCCGGCCGATGGAGGCTTTTGTAGAGAACGAGCAGGGCTGAAAGGATTACCAGATTTTTAAATATATACTGCCCCACAATGGAAAAACTGAACGGCTCATCCACAAATGCGTACTGCGGAAGAATAATGAGCGGCAGGAAGGTGCAGCACATATGCCAGATGGTGACAAGCAAAACCGGGCGTGGCTTCCAGTTGACGATCAGTGCCAGGCCGATCGATGTTTCGATAATGGCCAGCAAAATACACGCACTTGCACCGGAGAGCACATCAAACGTGATAACGCAAATAGTGTCGGCTGCCAGCTGCTCGGCAGGGCTGTACTGGGGGAAGAACTTTAAAGCACCAAAGGCAGTATAAATTATTCCAATGCTTACTCTCAAACACAGGAGTGCGTAGCGATCCAGCCATTTGATAAATTTGTTTTCAAGCGCACGTCCGTAATCTGTCAATCTCAGCATCCTGTCCTTCTATTTAAAAAATTCTGCGGTTTCACTTCCGCCAAAAATTCAAACTTAACACTAAACTCAAAAAAATGTAAAAATACGACCGGTTCTTTGCTATGACTTTTATCATTCCTGGATGATCGGGCAAAAAAATACTACAAAAACCTGATAGTATCCGGGGTGCTCAAAAAGCCTGGCAGTCCCTCCTTTTTATGCAAGGTGTGGCGCCAACGTTACAGAGTGCTTTGCAGAAAAGCCTATCTTTGCGGCCTCATCCCTCTGTCAACAGCAATATTGTGAAACTAAAGAGTAAGAAAAAGTTACTTACATACCTGAACATCTTAGACCAGCCGATAAAGTTCAACCCCTTTTTGTTCAGCAGGTCATTTCTGCTCTGGGCAAGCCTGGGTCTCGCAGGGGGCATTGTAGCAGGCGTTTACTGGATAGTGCTGGAGTTTCTCACTCATAAGCTTGCCTTCTTTCAGGGGTGGCAGGTAGTGCCGGTAATGACGGTCGCAGGGCTTCTGGCCGGGCTTATTATCCATTTTATTGGCGACCCGGGCGAAATACACCTCATTGTAAACAACATCAGGTTCAATAAAGGGAAGCTGGACCCGAAGAACAATCCGTCCATGGTGCTCTCGTCGCTGTTGTGTGTGGCATCAGGGGGTAGCCTGGGGCCCGAGGCCCCGCTGGTGCAGGTAACGGGCTCCATGGGTAGCTGGCTCGGCAAAGTATTCAGGCTGAAGGGTGAGGAGTTCCGGTCGGTATCTATTGCAGGCATGGCGTCGGGCTTTACCGCACTGTTTGGTGCGCCCCTCGGTGGCAGCCTTTTCGCCCTCGAAATTCTGCATCACAAGCACGCTGTGGAATACTACCAGGCTATCATTCCGGCGTTGGTGGCCAGTAGTTTCAGCTACATCATTTTTGCACTGGTTGTCCATTTAGGCCTCGGCCCTGTGTGGGGCCTTCCGGCTTATGAGTTTGCGGGTGTTTTCGATTTTGGATACGCGGTACTATTCGGTGTGATGGCTGCAGCTGTAGGGTGGCTGTTTATTTATTGCACGAAATTTTTTAAGTCGGCGTTCGAGCAGCGCCCCCTGCCCATTTATGTCAAAACAACCATCGGCGGCCTTCTTTTGGGCACTATTGCATTCTACCTGCCAATCACCCGGTATTTCGGGCATCATCAGCTCACCGAGCTGTTGGAAAGTCATTTTTCGCTGCAGTTGCTTGCAGCTATCTTGATCTTTAAAATTGTCGCAATTGCTGTTACCGTTACGGCTGGCTGGAGGGGCGGTTTTATTATCCCACTGTTTTTCGCGGGTGCTACACTGGCACTCATTATCCACCAGGCTTTTCCCTCGGTGAGTTTGTCGTTAACTGTAATCAGTTGCATGGCGGCGATCAACGCCTGTGTTACCCGAACACCCATGAGCACCACCATTTTGCTCGCTACGCTTACCGGTTTTACCTATTTTATCCCTATCCTTTTTGCAAGTCTTACCGGCTATTTCCTGGCTCCCCGCATCCCGTTTATAAAATCGCAAATGTAGAAAAAAACGAGCCGGCGAATCAGTAATCGGTAATCAGAGTGGTGGTAATCAGAGTGACCGGTAATTGTGATCGGCAAGTTCGGAGTGGAATTAAACAGCATGCAGTGTCAGACAGATCACCTCTCACCGATTACAGACCATAGCGCTTACCACTTACCGATCGCCGCTCACCGACCTTCACTCCACGTATTCCACCAAATGGCAGTAGAAGGTAGTCCCTTTGCCGGGTCTGCTTTTTACTTTGATGTGCCCACCATTTTTGGTGATGAAATAGTGCACAATGCTGAGCCCCATGCCATGCCCTTCGGCCTGGTTGGTAAACCGGTGAAATGGCTTAAATAAATTGCTTCCTATTTTTTCCATGTCCATACCTATACCGTTGTCTGCTACTGTAAGCACCACTTTTTTGTTCTCTTTTGTAGCACGTATGTTCACCATCAGGGGCTCATCGGAGGCATATTTAACAGCATTGCTTATCAGGTTGCTCAGTATACTGTACAGATATACCTTTGGGTATTTTATCGTGCTTACTTCGCTGAAGTTAAATGCCAGATTGCCTTTCTTTTTACCCAGGTAGGGGGAAAATTGTTCATGCAAATCGGCCGCAACGGCTTCAAGTTTCACCTCATCGGCCGACAACGCCACATCAGGGTCGTACTCAATATTTTTCTGCAAGCCATCGATTATGGCCCATATGCGCTCGCCGCTTTTCGCCACCAGCTTGATGAAATCGTCTTTCTCCCCTAACTCCTCGGCGCTTTCGGCCGCCTCGGTTGAAAGTCGAATGGTGGTGAGCGGATTTTTGAGATCGTGTGCCAGCGTGTAGGCTATCTGCTTCAGGTTTTCGTTTTTTTTCTCCAGTATCTGGTTTAGCCGTTTAATCTCGTCAATCTGCAGGTCGGCCTCTATGTTTTTCATTCTCAGCTGATCGGTTAGGTCGAGCAACTGAATGTTTCTTTTTTTGATTTCCTCATAGGGCGAAACCATTACCTCTTTCTCAAAATGCTCCTTCCATCCCTTGAGAATAATATTATTGATAGGCGGGTGCTTCAGCGGAATTTGTTTGCCCAGGATCACGCAGGTGCCGGTGTCGCAGGTGTCTATCTCAAAGCTATCCACCAGCTTTTTAGCATTCACAATACCGGTGCCCCGGCGGTGAATGTCCGTAATGCGCCGGGCCAGCACTTCTTCAAGATTGGGAATCCCCGGTCCGTTATCGGAAAGCTCGGCTTCCAGCTGCAGTGTTTTTCCTTTGCCATTGATAAAAAACTGAATGCGCCCTTTGCAGGCAAATTCCAGGCAGTTGCGTGCGATCTCCGAAATAGCCGTGGCGAACCGGGTTTGGTCGGCAACAGTAAGCCCTGTGAGCTCTGCTATTTGGATAGCCCGCTTATGTGCCAGCACCACGTCTATTTCATTGTCGATTTCAAAATGAATGATCTCAGTCCTCATTTTTTAGCAAGTAATTGTAAGGGTGCAATTGCTTTTTATGGCGTTTCAATACCATTACAAGGCTGTCATCCAGTCCCCGTCCGTAATCTTTGTAGAGAAAAGCCGCCAGTACGAGGGGGTCGTGTTTCTCTATATTGGGGTATTCAGCCAGCACCCACCTCGTAGAAACGCCGTCTGAGTGAATAACTAAAATATCCTGATCGTTCCACTTGGTAGCGCTTTCATTCAGGTTTCCCGGCATCGTATACCCCACAATGCCGTTGTGCGACACGCAGCTCTTCGTTTGGTCTTTGGAAACTACCCTGGCGGCGATGTTTCCTACCCCGGAAAATCTTAAGATGTTGTCGCTTGTGTTGGCAACACAGGCAAAGCATACGGCCCCACGGGTTTTTCTCAGTGTTTGATGAAGTTCCCTTAGCTGTGTATTGGTGGGCAGATGTTTGACATCCTTAAATGCATTAGTGGCTGTGTTGGCGGCGGTGTGCGCATTTACCCCGTGGCCGAGGCCATCGGCGGCCAGTATTTTGTGGTGGGTTTTTCCGCCCTGGTAGCTCCATCCGTCGCCACAGTAGCTTTCGCCGGGAGCCGATACGGCTATTACGCCAAGGCTTACTTCGGCCAACAGCCTGGTTTTTTCTTTCCTCGCAATGTATTTCCGAACTACGATCACCGTGCCTTTGCCGGGAAAAGAGCACATATCGAAATAGTCGGACAAACGAAAAATGGCACCCAAACCCTTGCCCATCGATGTTTTGGAGGTGGTGACACCGTCTTTCATCATGGCATAGGGATTGGCCATCCCCGGGCCGCCATCCAGGCACAATATCTCTATTCCCTTGTTTTCACCCTCTTTGATGGGTTTAAACAAAAAAGTGCCTCTTTCGCCTGCGTATTTTATCACGTTCGACACCATTTCCGAAACTATTATCTCTACTTCTCCCAGCATTGAGTCGGCAAAGCCCACATGCCTTGCAAGGTCTTTGATGTTTTTTTTTACTACTCCCGAAAAGCTCCTTTCCTGCAGCTCAACTTTCTGGTGGATTTTATCTTCCATTTTTCCATTTCAGGATGGTTACCGTAGTGCCTTTGCCTACTACTGTTTTTATGTCAAACTCATCCGCTAATTTTTTGGCGCCGGGTAAGCCGAGCCCCAGGCTTTTGTCGGTAGAATAGCCTTCTTTCATGGCCAGGCTTATGTCTCTTATTCCTGGTCCCTTGTCAGCAAATACCAGTTGCAGGCCGCTTTTGCTGAGGTGCGACACAATGTTGATGGTAACTTTGCCACCGTTGGCGTAGCGCAGCATGTTACGGACCAACTCACTGGCCGCGGTAATCAGTTTTGTTTGATTTACCAGCCCCATTCCGATTTTCGAAGCCATTTCCTTTATTCTGTTTCTGAAAAAGATCACATCGTGCTCTTTTTCAATGGCGATCACTTCTTTTTGAAGGATAATCATAGGAAATCATGCGGCTCGTCCGGCTTAAGGTCTTCAGCATCACCATCTCCGGATTCCAACTCGATATCGATCTGTTTATTCAATAGATCCATCCCCTTTTCAACATTCAGCGCCGTGAGCACGCCTTTTAGGGGCAACCCCAACTCTACCAGGGTAATGGCCACTGCAGGCTGCATGCCCACCACTACCGTTTCAGCGTCCAACACCTTCGACATCTGAGCTATATTACCCAGTATCCGGCCCATAAAGGAGTCTACTATACTTACGGCCGAAATGTCGATGAGCACGCCTTTGGAGCCATGCTGGCTTATCTTTTGTATGAGGTCGGATTCGAGGGAAAGGGCCAATTTATCATAAAGGTCTACCTGTATTGTCACCAGCAGGAAATGGCCCATCTTAAGAATTGGTATTTTATCCATTGCAAGTGCTAATGTTAGTTGCTGATCTTAACCACTCTAAAGCTTAGTATTTTTAATGCGTGTTTGAGGGCGCTGGCCAGTGTGGCCTTAGTTTCGATGTCTGCGAGGTCAATTCCCAGATGCACGATGGTTTGGGCAATTTCCGGCCTTATACCGCTTATAATACATTCGCCGCCCATCAGCCGGGTGGCGCTTACGGTTTTTATAAGGTGTTGCGCTACCAGCGAGTCTACGGCGGGCACGCCCGAAATATCGAGAATGGCTATGCTACTGCCCGTATTCACAATCTCGGTAAGCAGGTTCTCCATTACCACCTGCGTGCGGGCACTGTCCAGCGTGCCGATAATGGGCAGCGCCAGGATGCCGTCCCACAGCCGGATTACCGGGGTAGAAATTTCGGAGATCTCTTCCCGCTGCCGTAGGATCACTTCTTCGCGGCCCTTCAGGTAGGTGTCGAACGTAAAAAGACTCATCTGGTCAATCAGCCGGTTAATGCGCATCATTTGCTCGTAGTACCCCACCTTGTCATCTTTGTAATCTTTTTCCAGAGAAGTGAAAATGGCTTCTTTCAAACTCAGCACAAAGGTGCCCGTTTCTTTTGGCGAAAAGCCTTTCTGCGCTCTGCTTATGGAAATACCTGCCAGCACCTCTTTTATTTTGTCGAAACGGTCATCCTCGAAGCCTTCGGTGCTCTCTGCAGCAAGGTCTTTTTTCAGG
The DNA here is from genome assembly GCA_965651695.1 of uncultured Imperialibacter sp. Classification (GTDB taxonomy): domain Bacteria; phylum Bacteroidota; class Bacteroidia; order Cytophagales; family Cyclobacteriaceae; genus Imperialibacter. The sequence continues at coordinate 86,363 of CBFGTI010000004.1, forward strand.
ATGTCAATCATGCCTGAGAGCAGCTCATCCGATTGAATTCTCAGATCTTCATTGGTTATCAGGTCTTCCCGAAGGCTTTCGTTTTGGAGCTGGTATTCCATCCAGGTATCCAGCAGTACTTTTTTCCTGTTTTGCAGGTTTTTCATATAGCCGGTCATTTTGAAGAAAAGGGGTTTATGTAAGTGTTATTGCACTTTGATTTTTTGCTTCAACTAATAGTTCGAGGTAACATAGCGAGCCCGGTTGTAAGTGCCGGGTACAGATTGGCTCAAAGTATTGGGTCGATACTTTCTCAGTTAGAGAACGGGCTGTTAGCCAATTAAGTACATAAGGTAACCATATTTTGGTGACAAACCGAATCTTATTCAATATTTGGTTCGTCCCTTTGCAGGATTAGCAATTTCGTGCCGCAGCTTCATCTCCTTTTCCTCAGGTTTTTAGGAAACGGGTTTTCCAGCTGTAATGGACTCTTATTCCGAAGCGTCTCCGACCGGGTCCCCCCCTCATTGAGGCCGACGTGGAACGGGCGGGGGGAGGTTGTTGGAGTAAGAGCAAAAACCTGACTTTTTAGCTTGGCCCCGGTAACCACCCGTTCCACGCGGCCCTTTTTCCCCCGTTCCACGTCGGCGCCGGCGGGGGACAGCGAAGGCCGCAACGGCAGCTCTTTTCAGTAGCTTTTTTTAAAAACGGAGTTTCTACCTGCAACGGATACCTTTTCCGAAGCGTCTCCGACCGGGTCTCCCCCTCATTGAGACCGACGTGGAACGGACGGGGGGGTGTTGGAGTAAGAGCTAAATTTCGACCCTCTGCCTTGACCAAACAACCACCCTTTCAGGTGGCCTTCCAGCCCTCCCAGAGATAGCATGTTGCGTAATCTTACGTACACAGGAACTCAAGAAGCCCTCCTTCACTTATCCAGATAATAGAAAAAGCATGTATAGTTAATGCGGATCACTCATGACAGAGCCCATTTACAGATGGAGCGGCGAATACTTCGGTTTTATCTACAACGGCAGGTTGTTTGACAAATACACCAGGTACCTGGGCTGGCTGGAGGCAGATGAGGTGTGGAATGCCGACGGAAGCTACCTCGGCGAGCTGTATAAGCGCAATTACATTCTGAGAGAAATAGCCGGAAAGGAAAAACCTGCCAAATCGCCGAGGACCGCGCCTCCCCGGCCGCCCATGCCCGAAATGAAACGTGACCGTATAGCCCGTACTTCGAGGGAGGGGTATAAAGACGCCCTGGACGCCCTCTGAAAGACAAATGTGTGCCGGATGCCTAGGAGATTTTTAGTATCGTTTTGAATGCTGCCTCCCAACCGTTGAAGGAGGGTTTTTCGATCACAAACGTGGCGCCCTCCTGCGTGAGCGCTTCCTTTACAGGTTCGTGAAAAAAAGCGGAGGTTATAGTAATGGGGATGTGCTTGTATTGCCTGGCTTTTCGTAGCTCCTTCAGGCATTCCCGGCCGTTTTTTACCGGCATGTTCAGGTCTATAATTATATGATCCGGAATTTTCACCATGTCGTTTTGCAGCACCCAAAGCGCCTCTTCGGCATACAAAAAGCTAATGCAGTGGTAGGTAGGGGCTATTTTGTTAAGTGCTGCTTTCATAATGCCCAGATCTATGGGGTCATTATCAATGAGGATAACTATTTTGGACATGGTGGTGGCTTACAACTGGCCGGCTTTTTCAGAAGTAACAAGTTAGCCCAAACTTTCGAAAGCAAAACAGAAAAAGAGACAGAAGGGAAATAAAAAAAACCACCGTGCAGGGCAGGGCGGTTTTTTTGTTAATCTTTCAACCAGCTATGATTGAGCTGTAAATATAAAACCTTTTTTGAGATAACATGCATATGACCTACACCAGTTGCAAGCCAGCTGCCCCGGCAAGCATGCAACAAAAGTTAAAATTGTGCTAAAAAACAGGTTCTCGCCCGGCTTCCATGTGGCTGCACGGTAAAAAAAAGGCAATTGACTTGAGTTGGCAGGCCGCCTGCCGATGTATGATTTTGTGTAAACCAGTAGCAATGTCGTTTAGTTAGGCCATCTCTCCCTCTTTGGGGGCGCACGGCCAGTGAGGGTAAGGGAGAGGATCATAAATAGCTAACTAAACGACATTAAAACCAGTAGCATAAAAAAGAGCGTACTGCACCCGTTGCAAAAGGCCGAAAAACCTCATAGTCTTCTGAGCCAAATGAAAGGCCGTGCGGATAGGCTCGAAAATCCCGTTGCTCAGAGGCCGGGCGCCGCTCACACCATCACTCAACCTTCAGAAAATCAGGATCTTTGCTAAATTGGATAATAAGTATATCTTGCTGCATATTCTTTTTATTCAACCAGCTATAGCTTCTATGAGTGCCTCCCCCGACGACCCCCTTAAGATCAAGCTTGACTGGCTTTTTATCGCAGACAACTACCGCAACATTGGTGAAAAAGGCAGAGCCTATGAGGTGGTAAAGGATCTCGTTTCTTTTTCGGGCGATACTGACGATTACCGTAAGCTAAAGGAAAGATACGAGCACCACCTTGCCGAATGGGAGCGGTTTTCTGCTGCTAATTCCGCCGATGGCGATGCCGCAATGTTGGGGTAACCAAAACAAACTTTCACTAAATTTTTTGCGCCGGGGTTACGCAGCCCATCACCGGTGCCCTCACCGGCCCTTAACCAGGCCCCGGCAAAGCCCCCACGGCCGGTGTCCTCACCGGCCATTTGCCAAAGCCATGTGCTTGCAGTTCTTGCGGATACGGCTGGC
>CBFGTI010000005.1:0-79056 GCA_965651695.1 uncultured Imperialibacter sp.
CTTATCACGCTGCAAAACGGAAAAGACCTGGAGACCAAGTTTGCCAACGCCTACCGCAAAATGGTGACGCTGAAGATCGAAGACGAGATTACGTACCAGCAGTTTTGGCAGCCCATTGAAGCAAGGGTGGCCAGCAACAAAAAACTGTACCTGTCGCTCGATGGTGTATACAACCAGATTAACGTGGCCACGCTCAAAGCCGACGATGGCACTTATGTGAAAGACAAACACGACCTGGTGCTGCTGAGCAGTACGAGGCAGCTGGCCCAGGCAAGAGCAGCCGCGGCGCCATCAAAAAATACGGTGCTGGTGGGCTTCCCCAACTACGGCACAAAAAAAACCCTGGCGCCGCTGCCTGGCACACAAAAAGAAGTACAGGCCATTGGTGCGCTAGCCAAAACCCAGGGCTCGCAAGCGGATGTATATATGCAAAATGAGGCCACCGAAGCGCTGATCAAAGACAAGGTGAACAACCCTCGTATCCTTCACATAGCCACCCACGGCTTTTTCCTTCAGGATGTGAATGAAACACATGGCGACAAGGTGCTGGGCGTAGAAATAAGCAAAGCCAGGGAAAATCCGCTGCTTCGCTCGGGCCTTTTCCTTGCCGGCGCCGAAAGCACCATGGACAACCTGGAGGGCAAAGAAGTAAACAGCAACGACAACGGCATTCTCACTGCCTATGAGGTGCTGAACCTCAAACTTGAGCAAACCGATATGGTAATTCTCAGCGCATGTGAAACTGGCCTGGGAGAGGTAAAAAGCGGCGAGGGAGTATACGGCTTGCAGCGGGCATTTCAGGTGGCAGGCGCCGGCTCCATTATCATGAGCTTGTGGAAGGTAAACGACGAAGCCACACAGGAGCTGATGGTGAACTTCTACAGGGAGTTTCTGAAGTCGGGCGACAAGCAGGCAGCTTTTGCCAAAGCCCAGAATGTGCTGCGAACCAAATATGCGGAACCGTACTATTGGGGTGCATTTGTGATGATGAACTGAGGGATTTCGGATTCGGATTTCGGGGCCGTGTGCTGTTGCTGGCTGATCAAACTGAGGCTGATCGCTGCGAACGCCCGCTGCAGACTTCGCTCCACCGCCATACAGTGGACTTTCGATGGTGGACCCTAAATACCGCAAGCGTCTCGCTTGTGGGTTGCTTTTGTCAAGCGTCTCGCTTGCTTTCTAAATACCGCTGCCATCCAATGCGTAGCCCTTCAGACTACGCAATGCTACACCGCCCATTCAGGGCCAGGCTGCCTGCAAGCGAATGGCTTCCGCCATGCTGTGGACAATCGACTATCCACTGTGGACTACTACGGATTACCAACTTTCCGCTACCTTTAGATGAACTTACATCGCATGCTAGCAAAACCTTTTCCCCGTCTACTACCCCTTGTTGCTCTGTTTCTCTTGTCCGCCTGCACGGTGTCGGAGCAAAAAGCTGCTGAGCAAACCGTAACAGACGAAAACGCCGCCGCGCAGGACCTGCCCATTGCCGTTGGGGCCACTCAAACAGCCGATTACTTCCCCCTCATTAAGGAGAAAAACCTCGGCATGGTAGTCAACCACACTTCGCTGGTCGACTCGCTGCACCTGGTTGATTTTCTGCTGGCCAACGAAATGAAGGTAAAAGCCATTTATGCCCCTGAGCATGGCTTTAAAGGTACTGTGGAAAGAGGCAAAGATGTGGCTCATTCTGTCGATCCGGCAACAGGCATTCCGGTGTTTTCCATCTATGGCAGCAGAAAAAAACCAACTGCCGAAGATCTCGAAGGCATTGACCTGATGCTGTTCGACATGCAGGACGTGGGCGTCCGCTTCTTCACCTACATCTCAACACTCCACTATGTGATGGAGGCGTGCGCCGAAAACAATATCCCGCTTATTATCCTCGATCGCCCCAACCCCGTTGGCTACTTTATAGACGGCCCCGTGCTCGACACTGCCTACAGCTCGTTTATCGGTATGCACCCCATACCTATTGCCCATGGCATGACCATCGGCGAATACGGCCAAATGATTAACGGGGAAAAGTGGCTGAAGAATGGTGTGCAGTGTGAGCTGACGGTGATAAAAGCGGCCAACTACAACCATCAGGCACTTTACCACCTGCCTGTGGGCCCATCGCCCAACCTGCCCGACATGCGGTCGGTATACCTCTACCCCACCACCTGCCTTTTTGAAGGCACCGAGGTAAGCGAAGGCCGCGGCACGTGGAAGCCATTTCAACAATTTGGCACGCCTTTTTTTACGCCTAAGGTAAACCCATTTGTGCCCGAGCCAATTCCAGGGTTAAGCCAGGAGCCCAAGTACGAAGGAGACACCTGCTACGGCTACAACCTTTCGGAGGTACCTATTGAAGAGCTGCAGCAGATAAAACAAATAGAACTGAAGTATCTGCTTGAATTCTATAGCAAGTCGCCCGACAAGGAGAAGTTTTTCGGCCCTTCGATGGACCTGCTGGCAGGCAGCGATCAGCTTCGGAAGCAGATAATAGCAGGTAAAACGGAAGAAGAAATAAGAGCAAGCTGGCAGGAAGGGCTGGCAAGGTTTAGGCAAGTGAGAGAGAAATATTTGATGTACGAATAAGAGGCCACACCTAAAACCGCCGAGGCAAGAAATCGAGTTTACATCAACGGACTCAAAAAAAGATGACCATCAACATTATTGAAGAAAACGACACAGCTTTCGCTGAAATAATAGCCGACAACGTAGTTATCGCCGATACACAAGATGCGCTGGACCTGCTGGCCAACTGCGCCTACAGCGGCGCCACCAATATTATAGTGAGCGAGATACAGCTAAGTCCGGCTTTTTTCGACCTCAAAAGTGGTTTGGCTGGCGATGTCCTTCAAAAGTTCTCCAACTACAAGTGCCGGCTGGCTATAGTCGGCAACTTCGGCAGGTACGATAGCAAGAGCCTCCGCGACTTTATTTACGAAAGCAATAAAGTGGGCAGAATCAACTTTGTGGCAGATGTGGATGAAGCGAAGAGATGTCTGGCCAAGACCTAGCCCTCCAACTCTTCGGCCGCTTCCCTCCTGAAACAAGCCAAATATGAAGTACGGGATTCTACCTTTTTGCGCTGAAGACTGTATCTTAACCTCCTCTTTTGGGTATGGAAAGTTTTGAAGCAATTATTCTTCTGGTAGTGTCGGGGCAGGGAATGCTGCTGAGCATGGGGCTTATTTCCTCGGTTATCAAAAAGAGCTATTCCAATTTCTTTCTGGGGCTCATTACGCTGGTGGTAACGCTCGAAATGCTGAATGCCTGGGCCACCCACATACAATACCACAACAGCCCTCGCGCTTTCCCATTCTGGATCTTCGGCTCGTACCTCATACTTCCCCCGGCCTTGCTGTTGTTTTCGCGGGTTAATACGCAGCCTGCCTTTGTACCCAACCGCAAAACTCTTTGGTGGTTTGCACCTGCAGCAGTAGAAATAGTGGTAGAGTTTTCAGCCTTCTACTACTATGTGAGCACTGGTGTCTCTATTAACCTGTTGCAGTACACCGCGTGGTTTGCATTTACGGAGTTGCTGCCTGTGGCTGGTATGGCAGCGGCTGTGGTGGTGTACTGGCTCAACCTGCGGAGAGCGGCCGTGCGCATAAAAGAAACAAACGTGGTCAGCGGTTGGCCGCACCTGGCAAAGCTTTACAGCCTTTTTGGGCTGTTTGTGTTATTTACGCTGCTATGGATACTACAGGTTGCCGGTATCCATGTGTTTTCAATCATTGAAATTGTGCTCTCCGCTTTTCTGTTTGTTCTGGGCTATCTTGGCTACTTTCATCCTTCATTTTTTGAAGTGCCTCCTCTTTTGAAAGGAAAAAACAGGGAGGAGTTTGCTCAATACAACGACGACGCAGAGCTACAGCGACTACTTGCGCTTTTTGAAAATGAAAAACTTCACCGCCAGCCGCGGCTTGGGCTCGACGACGTCGCCGGCAAGCTGAAGCTACCTTCTCGCTACGTGTCGGGCCTTGTGAACACCTACCACCGCACCGACTTCCGCAACTTCGTAAACCGCTACCGGGTGAACGACGTAGTTGAGAGGATAAAAGACCCAAGGGAGAGCCACAAAACCCTGCTGGCGCTGGCAATGGAAGCAGGCTTCAGCTCCAAGTCTTCGTTCAACCAGATATTTAAGACCGTTACCGGGCAGAAGCCTTCCGACTACCTGGTAAAGTGAAATAGGCACAGAAACATGTTTCGGGACGTCCGGAAACATGTTGTGAGGCGACCAAAACCGCGGACACCTTGTTCTTTGACCAAAAAACTGAAAGAACATGAGAACATTTTTACTTTTGCTGATAGTTGCCATCAGCCTCCCTTTGCAAAGCCAGGCGCAACTCCCCGCCGAATACGCATCCGGCAAGTTCAGCGTCAGATTCAATAAAAATGTCGAACTTCTTGGCTTCGGGTATTTCCTCGTGTTTGAAACGGAAGACATCGAAAGCAAAACCATCACCCTGGGCGATGAGGAAGTACTTAAAAAAGACTGGCATAGCTACGGCTACCATTTTTACCGGCAGTACCAGGGGCATGCCCAAAGCGAAAGCTTGCAGCGGGGCATTGCGCTGGCCAATCACCTTTGGCTCGACTACCTCATCAGTCTGCTGCTGCAGGTAGACGACTTCCCCAATGCCACACTACCGCCCGATATAGCAGAGCGGGCGTATATCAACTTTTCGCTGACCGGCAATGCCACCGAAGCCAGGGAAAATGCATCGCTCTTCCTGAGAGCAATGAACGAATTTTACCGGGAGGTGCAGTTCGACACGTACTTTTCCAATTCGAAAGGCTACTATGTGGCTGCCCTGGAGGAGATAAAAAGCAACCTGCCGGAGGCTTCATTTGTACAACACCTGGAAGATTTTTACGGTAGCTCATTCGAAAACTATGTACTCGTTCCCAGCCTCACTATTCCCAAGGGTATGGGCTTTGGCATCAGGCATCAAGAGCAGGTATACAATGTGTTTGGCGCATTCGATCGCCAGGCGTTTTTGAATGTAGAAAAACCGGATATGGGCTTTGCCAACCGCACCCGCCTGCGAGAGTTGAGCGTGCATGAGTTTGGCCACTCATTTGTCGGCCCCGCGCTGCAAAGCACACCCGATGAAGCCTTTAGCGCCACCGAGCACCTGTTTGAACCCATACGACAAGCCGTGGACAGCCAGGGTTATATGGACTGGCAAACAGCGCTCAACGAGCATTTTGTAAGAGCAGGCGAAATACAGATTGCCCAGGAAACCGCCCCGCCGGCAGATGTGGAAAGGCTGAAAAAGGAATACCTCGAAACCCGCCAGTTTATTTACATTCCCCATATTCTGAAGGAGCTCGACGCATACCGAACTTCGGGTAGCTACCCATATAGCGATGCGGTACGCCGTGGCATGGACGCACTGAAAGCGCTTGCAGCAACAGGCGGCACTACAGAACCTGGGCTCTTCCCTACCAACCCGGCGGATGCACAGTTTCATACTGCGGACATCACACGGTTTTGGGAGGTATTCGACAACAGCTATCCGAAGCTTCGGGGCCACGATTTTCAGGCGCACTACGTCGACAAGGGAAGCCCCGGGCTGCGGGGGTTTATCCCGTACCGGATCGAAAGCGCCAATAAGCTGGTGAAAACGGTGCAGCAAAACCTTGACTACTACTTACAGATAAGGGAAAGCTCCCTGGCCATTGATGCGCAAAAAGAGCAGTTTCGGCAAGGCTTCTACCGGCTGAAGGAGCTATACCCAGAGGCGGTGTTTCCCGATGTGTACTTTGTAATTGGCAGAAGAAACTCCGGCGGCACCATCTTCGAAGGCGGCTTGGTTATCGGCGCTGAAAGGTTTGGCACACCCAACGCGGACTTCAAGCCCGATATTGATATAGCCCGCCTGCCCAATATAATTGCCCACGAACTGGTGCACTTTCAGCAAAGCTATCCGGAGGGCAACTCGCTGCTCGGTCAGTGTATAAGAGAAGGTGCAGCAGACTTTGTTTCGGGCCTGGTATACCCAATGGAGGGCCGCAGCACCAACTACGAGTATGGAGAGGCAAATGAGGCTGCACTTTGGGAGGAGTTTGTGCAGCGAAAAAATGGCAAAGACTGGAGTGGCTGGCTGTACTCCTCTAAAGTCAGCTCACGGCCTGCCGATATCGGCTATTGGATAGGATACAAAATTTGCGAGGCATATTACAGCCGAATGGAAGATAAAAACCAAGCGATTCGCGATATACTCAACATTCGCGACTTCGATGAGTTTTTGCAAAAGAGCGGCTATGAAGGGAAGTGAAGGCTTCCCTGCTTGCCAAGCGTAGCCAGGATGGGGCAGCACCCTAGCCGGGCGCCCCTAGCCGGGCGCCCCTAGCCGGGCGCCCTAACCTGCAGCTCCATCGCCCCGTCAGGGCTTGGCTATGTATACCGCAATGCGTCTCGCTTGCTTTCGCTGCAATGCGTAGCCCTTACAGACTACGCAATGCTACACCACCCTTTCAGGGCTGCCTTTCTGCTAGTGAATTTCTCGTCGCACAACACAAGCTTCCCGGCTGCTTTACAAACAATTTAATCACCGACGCCGCCCTTACCCACCGAAGCAATTCCACCCGCTCCAGCCCCATCGGGGCAAAACATTGGTAGGCCCGCAGGGCCGGTTTATATAATGGAATCTACATATAATGCCGTAGGTATGACACATTCCATACCACAAGCGTCCGCCCGGCAGAATGCCCGGTTGGAAACTTGTGGAGCCCCCTATCAAGCGTCTCGCTTGCTTTCACTGCAGCCCAAATGCGTAGCCCTTTCAGACTACGCAATGCTACACCACCCTTTCAGGGGCGCCCGGCTAGGGCTGCCTTTCTGCTAGTGAATTTCTCGCCGCACAACCTGGGCTTCCCGGCAGCTTTACAAACAATTTAATCACCGACGCCGCCCTTACCCACCGAAGCAATTCCACCCGCTCCAGCCCCATCGGGGCAAAACATTGGTAGGCCCGCAGGGCCGGTTTATATAATGGAATCTACATATAATGCCGTAGGTATGACACATTCCATACCACAAGCGTCCGCCCGGCAGAATGCCCGGTTGGAAACTTGTGGAGCCCCCTATCAAGCGTCTCGCTTGCTTTCACTGCAGCCCAAATGCGTAGCCCTTCAGACTACGCAGAGCTACGTCACCCCTAGCCGGGCGCCCCTATCGGGGCTGCCTCTCGGCTAGTGAATACCTTCCTGCACTTCATGAACGTCTCGGCTACACAAACACCTTAAACCTGTAACCTGCTAGTTAAATTTATTTCCCGCCGGGGAATTCCTGTTGGCAATTCCGCCTCCCCCTACCATTTGTCCTCTCTTGTTTTTACCTTCAGCCCCCGTAATACCAGGCCCGTATTTGGCCACATCCCACTTAATAAATGAAAAACAAAGCAACCATCTGCGTGCAATCGCCCGGACCACGGTCAGGCGCCATTACCCCCATCGATCCCTCCACGGCCAACAAATACATCGGCATGGACGACGTGGTGTACCCCCGCTACTTTAACACCCGCAACCAGGAGGTGATAGTGCAAAAGCTTTGCAAGCTCGAAGCCGCTGAGGATGGCCTTGTGTTCAGCTCGGGCACGGCCGCCATCTCCTCTACCCTCTTTGCCCTGCTCAACCACGGCGACCACATTATCCTGTCGGACGAGATCTATGGCGGCACTCACAAGCTGGCCATGGAAGAGTTTACCAAGTTTGGCATAGCGTTCGACTTTGTGCCGGTAAACGACGCTGTCCGCCTGGCAGCGGCGATCCGCAAGCAAACGAAGGTGATCTATTTCGAAACGCCCTCCAACCCGCTGCAGTCGATTACTGACATCAAAAAGGTGGTAGCTACTGCTAAACAACATGGCATTGTAACGGTGGTCGACAACACCTTTGCTACGCCCATCTGCCAAAACCCGATTGCACTGGGTGTAGACGTGGTGGCCCATAGCGGTACTAAGTACCTTGGCGGCCACAGCGACCTTAGCTTTGGGGCAGTGGCCACCTCCCGCAAAATAAAGCAGCTCATACACAAGCACTGCACCAACTACGGTGGTGCACTCAACAGCATCGACTGCTACATTGTGGAGCGTAGCCTGAAAACACTGGCGCTGCGGGTGGAAAAACAGTGCGACAATGCCATGCAGATAGCGGAATATTTGCAGCAGCACCCGGTCGTTAAAAAAGTGTATTATCCGGGGTTGCCCACCCATCCAGGTCATGCTGTGGCCCGTGAGCAAATGGGCGGCAAGTTTGGGGCGATGCTGTCGTTTGAGCTGGCGGATGCAGCCCAAACGGCAACCTTCCTGCAGAAGCTGGAGATTATAGAGCCGATGGTAAGCCTCGGCGGTGTGGAGTCTACCATCTGCCAGGCATCGGAAACCTCACACAAGAAAATGCCAAGGGCAGAGCGCCTGAAAATAGGTGTGACGGACGAATTGCTGAGGCTGTCGGTGGGGATTGAGGACGCGGGGGATTTGATTGCGGACCTGGGAAAAGCTCTTTGATTGCGGATTTCGGATTGGGGATTTCGGATTTGCGGAGACGCTGCAGCAGCGGGCTGGGTGGATTTCGGATTTGAAATTTGAGATTTCAGATTGGCTGTTCTCGGTCTTTGCTGCTATAAATTGGCATTACTGGTTCTTTGGATTTCGGATTTTGGAGGGTGGATTTCGGATTGACGGTTTCTCAAGCTTCACTGCGATATACAGCGTCAACTTTTGCGCGGACTAAAGGGTCGGCTACTGAAAAATCTGCGGAAAAGAGCCGAAGTTGCGGCCTTCGCTATCCGTTCCACGACGGCTGCTCCACGAGGGCTGTTCCACGAGGGGGAGACCCGGTTGGAGACCCGGTCGGAGACGCCTCGGAATGAGTATTCGTAGCGAGTTGAGATTTTGTGCTTCGAATTGTAGGTTTCGGATTTGTGGAGCTGCTAACTTACCAGCAAAGCACTACCGGCTTCAGGAAAACAGTGGATTTGGCTACTTTAATCTCCACTGCTATGAATCTCCCAGCTACCTTTGCAAACAAAATGATACGTTCCTTCTTTCTATTCCTACTTCCCACCTGCCTACTGGCGCAGCCCGACCTCAAAAAACCGTTTGGAGACTGTGGTCTTACTGGCAGCATTACTATTTACGACTACAAAAATGAACAATGGATCCGCAGCAATGCCACCGACAGCGACATGGCCACATTGCCGGCGTCCACTTTCAAAATCATCAACACGCTGATTGCACTGGAAACAGGTGTGATTGAAGATGAAAGCGTGGTGGTGCGGTGGCCGAGCAAAACAGACACCACGCTCTACGGTTACCGACCCGACATTTACCACGACATGACTGTAAAGGAGGCATTTGCGGTTTCAGCGGACTGGGTGTACATAGAGTTGGCGAAGAAAATCGGCAAGGAACCCTATCGGCAGCTTATGGAAACCAGTGGTTACGGAAACGCCGATCTTTCCCAGCCTGCTGACGATTTCTGGAACTATGGCGGCTTCGGTGTAACGCCCAATCAACAAGTGCAGTTGCTTATCAACCTCTATGAAGGGAAGCTGCCGTTTACGGAAAGAAGCATGGAGATTGTGAAGCGGATGATGATTGCAGAAAGTACGCCCGACTATGTGCTTCGCTCCAAAACCGGCTGGACGATAAGGATGATAATAAATTTGTGGATTGCGCGATAGCAGCCAACGCGGACTTCATCGTGAGCCATGACAAAGACTTCAAATATTACAGAGAATTGATTTTCCGAAAGTGAAGGTGATTGATACAAAAGAATTCCAAACCATTCTTAAAGGTTAGAAAATATGTGAGGTCCAGGCAGCAAAATTAAGCCTCCACTCCCACCCTATCCACCCCCCTCTTTATTCCATCCTTTATCATTTTCCCGAAGCCGTCGTTTGTTAGGAAGCCGGTGTAGCTTTCGGCCAATTTATAGTGTTTGAGGGCACTGTTAAAGTCGGCCAGGTCTTCGTAGCATTTGGCAATGTTGAGGTAAAGGGAGGGAAAGCTTTGTTTGATGTCTTCATCATCCACCAAAAGGGCGAAAGCCAGCGCCTTCTTATCCCATTCCAATTTATCGGTGGTACTTTTTTGATGCCGGGCCAGGTAGTGTGCCGCCACAAACTTTTCCAGGTTGGTAGCGGCTTCTCGCCATGCCTGCAAAAACAGCAAGCGTGCTTCATCGGGGCTTCCTTCGCAGTCGATGCCCTGTGCGCAAAGCTTGATTACGTGGTTGTTGGGATCGAAAATCATTCGAGAAATCCTTCCGGATCAAGTTAACAATGCAGGCACTTGGAGTCAACAGTACGTACTACTGACGGTACATTCGCTTTACAAGGCTGCTTTTGAGGCATGGCCAAATTGTTGCGCCCGGCCTAATCCTCATCTACATCGTAGCTGGCGCCGAGCATAAACATAAACAAGCCGTAAGCGATGGTGCCCACGGCTACCACAATAAACCATACATGCCCTATGTGGTCGCCGATAAAATCGAAGGCTTTGTCGGTGTTCACAACGTACCGGGCATCACTCACAATCGCGGCTTTGATGAAAAAAAAGCCAATAATACCCAGAATAACTGCCCTGGCGGTGTACCCGATCAACCCAAGCAAATGGGTAGCTTGCCTGATTGCAGCGCTAAAATGATCGATATCCAGCCTTTCCCGGTATCCGCGTCTTATGCCGTAAACCAATTGAACCAGGGCGGTGGCGCTCATTACTGCTCCCACTGCAAAAATTGCCAGCGGCCCCCAGCTTTCGTGGAGCAGGTTTGCCACCATTTGCCGCTGTGCTTCGGGTTGCCCATTTTGCTGAATGCTCGTGGTGCCCGCCAGCACCTGTATGGCAGTAAAAGCGATAAGCGCATCGGCCACAGAGCTCATGGCAATTCCCGTTCTTACGGCTTTGCCCTGCAGGCTTTTTCCATATTCGTAGGGGTCGGTAATGGCCTCGTAAATTCGCCAGGCGATGTAGCACAGTGTGCCCACCAGAATGATCCAAATCAGGAGTTTTCCAGCCACAAAACCGTTCAGGTAGGCCAGCATGCTGCTTTCGTCGGCACCGCCGTCTTTTATTTTCAGAAACGACAAAATTGCAATAGTACCAATGCCCAGGTAAATAAGCCCCGTGGAAATGCAGCCATACACAGGCAGGTAATGAATAAAAAACCGGCGCCTCTTCATACAGCAGTCTTTAGGGCACGCCCCAGGCTTTGCGTTAGATTTTGTGCGACTTGTCCGCTTTCGTCCTTTACAGGATTATAGATGGTAATGCTAATGCCTGCCAGTTTTTTTGCCAAAAAGACACTTCTGATCAACGCTTCCATCTGCTCAAATTGCAAGCCTCCGGGCAACCGGTAATCTACGGCGGGGTTTACGTCGTCCGACAGCACGTCAGTATCGTAATGCAGCCAGAAGCCGTCCACATTCAGGCTATTTGCCACCTGAAGGGTTTCCACAATAGCGGCTTCCATCCCTTTCTGTTCAATGTCGGCCAGCGGAATGCAGTTAATGGATGTGGTGCAAATATCTTGTGCTCCGTAAGTCCGGGCTTCTTCCTCGTCGCGTTGGCCAATATGTATTACGTGTTCATCCTTTACATAAGGCCATTGGTTGTTGATGTTTGTTAGCACTTCGGGCCCACGGCCGGTTACTATTGCCAGGTCCATATCGGCTACCTCGCCGGTCAGCGACTTTTCCGGGTCGTAAAAATCGGCGTGGGCATCGCAGAAGATGAGGCCAAAAGCGCCTTGCGCTTTCATGGCGGGCATTATGCCTACCAGTATACTGCAGTCGCCACCCAACACCACGGGGAAGCGCTTCTTGAGCAGGGAATCGGAAACAGCGGAAGCCAGCAACTGTGAAAAATTGGCAATCGCCTTCACATTGAGGCAGTGGGTTTCCCGGTCTCGTTTGTCGCTGTAGAGTGTATTTAGCGTGGGGAGGTACCGCACGGGATTGGCCGTTTGCAGGGCACCTTCGAGCCCCGCCGCAAGCATGCTTTGGGCAAGATGCTGCACACCCGAGGGCCGTAAGCCCAGAATGGACGGAGCCGAAATGATTTCAAGGTTGTTCACCTGCTTCGTTTAAAGCCCGTAAAACCATGTGCCGGCGGATCGGCATGCGAAGCGCCTTTCTCCCTGCATTGCTCATGTTCTTGTGATTCGCAGTCTTTTTAAACTAACTGCGAGAGCGTACGATTGTTGTATTGCTGCCTTTTTATTGGCTGCGAACAATGTGGAAGGGCTCCGTCCTCCTTTTTTGCCACGAGTTGCCCACATAATCGCTCCGATTTGATTTAAACACACGCATGTATGGAAGATTTCTTCAATTCTGTTTACATTCGTGGTTTAGCCGATCCTCATTTTAAAGACCTGAGTTTAATTAAGTTACTTATTTTTAACCATTGTCTCTATTCTCGATGAGGTACCTTTTTATCTTCCTGTTGGCTGCCTGCAGCTATGAGGTTGCAGCACAGGGCTGCAGCGATGCGGGTTTTTGCACTATGGGTGCCATGAAACCCGACCAAAACTACAATAGGCGCATACAAATAAAGCTGCGATCGGTGGAGCTCACGCACTACACGGGTTTCACACGATTTAAAGACGTGATATACAACTACGTAGCCGACGTAAACATTGGCGTCAACAGCAAAACCACCGTACAGGTAAAGCTGCCGTATGTGTTTGTGGATGGCGCCCTTGCCAATACGCAAGGCCTGGGAGACATGAGCCTGAGCCTAACCCGCAACCTCGTTACGCATGAGGACTACCAGGTGAATTTTACTGTTGGTTCCAAAATACCTACGGGCAAGGAGAATATAACCAACGTCGAGGGGCAGTCGCTGCCTATGTATAACCAAACCGGACTGGGTACTTACGACGCCGTGGCAGGCGTATCCGTTATTACTGCAAAATGGCTGGCAGCTACCGGCATTCAACGTCCGTTTGGCGACATCAACAGCACCTTCCTCTGGAGCGATTGGGCGGGCGACCCGCTGGAGGAAAAGGCGCTGGAATACACACAGGCACGCTCGCTGAAGCGAGGCACCGACGTGATGTTCAGGATAGAGCGAAACTTCAGATTTACCAACTACAATTTCAGCGCCGGTTTGCTGCCAATTTACCGCCTCACCAAAGACATCATTAATGTGCCGGTGTCGGATGCAAACGGCAACTTCATTGGCAATCAGGACAAAATTGTAGAAGGTTCCGACGGCCTTGCACTCACCTTGCTGGTGAGCGGCGGCTATCAGTTCAACACCAAAGTAGGGATAAAGGTGATCAACGGGTTCCGGCTGGTGCAGCGCGACAAAAACCCCGATGGCTTATCGCGCAAAATGGTCAATAATGTTTCATTTGTTTACCGGTTTTAACGATGAGACTTTCAACACTATTCCTCGTTATTCTGAGCTTATGCTTTGGAGCTGCCAATGCACAGGACACCCTGGTAGAACAGGCCGAAAAAGAGCTGCTGAAAGCTAGCTACACAGTGGCGTTTTCAGGGTTTGAAGAAGCCTCGGCCTATTACCTGAAAAGCAAGCAACCGGACAAATACGCCCTTTGCCGGCTGCGAATGGCCGAGTGCCAGCTTGCCATGGGTGAGGCGCAGCAGGCGCTCACGCTGGTGCAGGAAACCCGCGACGGCGTGCCTGCTTCAGCCATGCTAGATGCCATTTCCATGAACCTGCTGGGCGAAGTGCACCTGCGGTCGGGCCGCAACGACCTGGCGCTGGAGGAATTGCTGAAGGCCGAAAAGCTTTTCCCCGCCAACAGCCTCGAGCAGGCCAAGTGCTACAACGACCTGGGCGTAGTGTACTGGAACAACGGAAACAGAGAGCTGGCGCTGCAATACCACGAGAAAGCCCTCTCCATCAGAAAGCAGGCGGGCAGCGAAAAGGCTGTTTTGCAGGCCGATTCGTACAACAACATCGGCCTCATTTACCTGCAAGACCTCCCCTCCTTTGCGGTCGGTTACTTCAATAATGCTATCGAAATTTACAAGACACAGCTTGGTGGCACCCACCCCAAAGTAGCCAATGGCTATAGCAACCTTGCCTTTGCCACGGCTTTTCAGCGAGACTACGACAAAGCGCTGCAGTACCTCGACATGGTAATGGATATTTGGAATGCCACTTACAGGATGGACCACCCCAACAAGGCCTTTACCATAAGCAACAAGGGCCGGATAGCCGAAATGAAGGGCGCCTACGATGAAGCGCTGGTGTTTCAGCGGGTTGCCCTGCAAATGTACCAGCGCCTGTACGGCGACAAACATCCGGAGATTGCCAATACCTATGCATTAATAGGCTCTGTATATCAAAAGCAGAACGACTTTAAGGCAGCCGCCGAGAACTACCAGCAATCGATATACGCCAACCTCTATTCTCAGCAGCATCAAACCCTTTATGACCTGCCTGAGCTTCGGGACTATTACAACGCCGATATTCTGCTTTCTTCGCTTCAATCGAAAGCCAAAGCCCTGGAAGCCCTGCACTTTGAAAATACGCTGAAACTGCGGGATATCGACGGAGCGCTGAATACCTACCTGGCCTGCGATGAGCTGATTACACAAATACGACAGCTGAGACTGAATGAGGCCGACAAGCTAAGGCTGGGGGCGGTAGCTGCCGAACTTTATGAAAGCGGCATAAGCACCGCACTGTACCTGAGCGAACACACCTTCAACAAAAATCATTACCGTAAGCTGGCGTTTAATTTCTGCGAAAGAAGCAAGTCGGCAGTGCTGCTCGATGCTATTAACGACACCAAGGCCAAGCATTTTGCCGGCATACCCGACACGGAATTGGCGCGTGAAGACAGCCTGAAGGACCAGATTATCCTTTTGAAGCAAAAAGTGGCTGGCGCAGACTCGCAGGAAAAAGAGAAGGAGCTGGAAGAACAGCTTTTCGCGGTAGAATTAGCCTTACGAAACTTTGTGGCAGAGCTCGAAAGCCGTTACCCTGAATATTACAAATTGAAATACAGCACCACACTGGCAACCGTGGAAACATTGCAGCCGCTGCTCAACGAATCTACAGCGGTGCTATCGTATTTTACCGGCGAAGAAAACATCTATGCTTTTTTAATCACGCGGAGCAAATACAAGGTTTTCACGCTAAGAAAAGAAAAAGACTTCGCGAGAAATGTAACCGGTCTGAGAAATAGCATCAAATACCGCCAGGCAGAGGCTTTTGAAAGCATTGCCGGCAAACTCTACAGGCAACTGATGCCTCAGCTGCCGGCCAGCGTTTTGTCGGTTATTGTACTGCCCGACGGCCAGATTGGAAGCATACCTTTCGAATCGCTGGTTGTGAAAAAAGAGAACAGTGGAAAGACTAAATTCCTAATCGAAGAGCTGTCGGTTTCATACGACTATTCGGCCACACTTTTAGCAGAACGGATCGCAAGCAGTGAATCAGCAAGCGGCAACGGCATTTTGCTATCGGCACCCATTACCTTCGCTTCCAACGACACCCCGATGCAAAACCTGCCCGCCACCGAAAAGGAGGTGCAGGAGATTAAGTTTCTGTTTGCGGGTTCGCCGCAGGAGGCAACGCTGGCACTCAGTGCTTCGGCATCGGAAAAGCTGGCCAAATCGGACCAACTGCGTCGCTACAAGTACCTCCATTTTGCCACACACGGAATGGTGGACCAATCGAAGCCTGAGCTGTCAAAAATATTTCTTGCACCTGATGATGACGAAGACGGGAGTTTGTATTCCGGCGAGATATACGGGCTGCAAATCAACGCAGATCTGGTGAACCTCTCGGCATGCGAAACAGGCCTAGGCAAGGTAAGTAAAGGTGAGGGCATAATCGGGCTTAGCAGGGCATTGATGTATGCAGGTGCCAAAAACCTGGTGGTTTCGCTATGGCAGGTAGCCGATGCCTCCACCGCCGACCTGATGATTGAATTTTACAGGCAGCACCTCTTTCATAGCAACAACAACCTCTTTGCTGATGATCTGCGCAAAGCGAAGCTTAGCCTGCTGCAAAGTGACCAATACAGCGACCCCTACTACTGGGCACCCTTTATTCTGGTGGGGATGTGAGGAGTTTTTAGTTCTGAGTTTTTAGTTTGTTGAGTAACGGAACCCTGTCTCCGACGAAATGTGCAGTGGACAGCGGTTCGTCGACTGTAGACTGCTTAACCACCCGCTGACAGGGTGAAAAACCACTGTCTGGGGCTTTGCGGGTACCCCAGCGTCCCGTTCCGGTTCAGCGAGCTCCTTCTTCAACGAAATGTGCAGTGGACAGCGGTCCGTCGACTGTGGACTTAACTATCGACTTTTTCCCTACCCACACCCCATCGCTGGTCCAAACATCGTTGAATAGACAAACACGTTGACATGGACCAATTGAAGAGGAAGATAATTGCAAAAATAAATGAGCTGACTGATGAGCGGCTTTTGCGGGAAATAGAGCAACTTCTCCACGATAAAAAAGAAATGCAGGAGTTGGAAGCGTTTGTAGTTGAAAGCCGCATCGACGAAATAGAAGATGATGAGTTCGTCAACCGCGAGGAGGCGGAAAGGCTTGCTGCCAACTCCCTTAAAACAAAAAGGGGCCCGAGGCTATAGTTGCCCCGGCACCCCGGCTGAAGGTCCCTTCCTGTCTCGGTTCTTTAGTAGTTCATATTGTATGCCAGGAAAATCTGTCCCAGGCTGTTTTTGGAATTACCTAGAAAAAAACGCCCCTCAGCACTATCGGCAACCCTTCTCAATCCCAAGTTATACCTCACGCCGAGGCTCAGCTCTCCAAAATTGAGCCCGAAGTCACCCGCCAAGCCATAGTCGAAGGCGTTGAAGCTGCCCTTGTCGAGGTTGGTGTACTCGGGGCCGAAGTCGCCGCTTGCAGAAATAGAGGCATTCACCAGGTAGGAGATGTAAGGGCCCAGCCGCAGGTCGGCTGCATCGCCCAGCTTCCACACAGCCAGAATGGGTACATCCAGATAGTTCAGATTGAAGCGAAGTTCTCCGTTGTTGGCTGCCATGTCGTAGTCGGCACGGCCACCTTTTGTGTTAAATAAGAGTTCGGGCTGCACACCAAACTGCTCGAAGGCATTAAGAAACTGCCCATAAACGCCCACGTGAAAGCCTGTGCGTGTGTAATCCTTGCTGGCCTCGTCGATAAACAGGTTGCTGAAGTTGATCCCGCCTTTTACGCCCGACCTTGCTGTTTGCGCTTCGGCAATACCGATGATACCTAGTGAAAATATTAAGAGTACTGATAATCGTTTTGTTGTTTCCATAATCGTTCTGTTTTTAAAATGTAATAGCACAAGGAGACGGTTTACATTGAAGCACCGCACTTCTTCCTTTTTTTGGATTTGCCACGCCTGACACAGATTGTGCAGGAGTTCCCACCCCACGACTCAGGTGCAATGACCGTCCCTTCTAGCCAACAGTAGAAACGAATACGATGCCAATGGCAAGGCGCCCGTGGGGCAGATACAGCTGTTTATACACTTCTCATCTCAAAAAAATAGGCCGGATGAGCTTTTGAGCGATAGAAGAGTGCCTTTTTGCGCGAAAGTGTGCCGCGGCAAAGCGAGCCGCAGCGGACTGCATGGCGCGGGGTGTATCCATGCCGACCCTCCCAGGCTTCCTTTCTGGGTGAGGATACTCCTGAAAAAGTGCTGCCCCGCCACGTTAAATACACAGATTTGTGGAAATTCCTCCACACCTGTCAACAACAAAGAGCTATTTTGGACGCTTTATTAAAAAATATTAACACGCTGTTATACTGCAAGTTACAATCCATCAACCCATTTATTGACCAGAAGAAACTTATTGGAATGGATTTTTCTCATTAGCTCTCCGATTAAGGAATCAAAACAAAATCAATTTGCCATGAACACGAACATGAAAGTAATAGGAGGGATAATATTGGGAGTTGCCGTTGGATCTCTGGTAGGTCTGCTAACAGCCCCCAGCAGTGGGAAGAGTACCCGAAAGAAGATAGACGAAAGGTCTAACGAAATCAAGAAGGTAGTCGGAGATGCTGTCATGGACGCTGTTAGCCAGATCAAGAAATCGTACCAGAAAGTGATTAACGATGCATCTGAGGCTGCACAGCAGCAAAACAGAGAAATTGCCAACAGGGTCTCCGAAAAGACTAACAACGTTGTGGAAAGAGCCAGGTCATAATACCCGAAACTCTGCAAAAAACGGCATTTATGAATAAGCTTGAGGTAAAAGGCGACTGGAACAAGATTAGAGGTAAGCTGAAGCAGAAATATGCCAACCTTACTGACGACGATCTTAAATATGAAGAAGGCAAAGAAGATGAATTAATCGGCCGTCTGCAGAAAAAAACCGGCAAAGCGAAAGAAGATATTAAAAGAGACATTGAAGATATATAACCCAGCTATGGTAGGTTGCGGGAAAGATTACTTTCTCGTAACCTCTTTTTCTTTTAATACTCAACACTCAAGTTTCATGGTGCTGTATTCCCGGTACTGTGCAGTTAGCGGTGAAGCAATTATCCCGCTTGTGTAGAATTACCTCCCCAACCGTCTAACCGAAGCCATTTTGCAACTGTAAAAAACAGTGGCAGGTGGCTTTCTCTTTAAGTGAAAAAAATGAAGAAAGAGGAGATAAAATTTATTTACAACAGTGATAAGCTCACCGACCGCAGGGCTCTTGGCTATGTAACCGCGCTTGACAAGCATGTGATTAACGAGTTTGATGTTACAAAAAATAGCCTTACGGAAACACAGCTGGCACAGTTAGCCGACAGGTTGAACGAACCTGTTGAAAGACTTATTGATACTTCGCATGAGAGGTATGGAAGTGAAGTGAAAGGAAAAGGATTATCTGATGAAGATATTCTGACCATCATCATTAACGATTTCTCCATGTTGAAAACCCCCATTATCCAAATAGGAAACCAGGCATATGTACTGGCCTCCTCTTACGATACCAACAGGGTAGACATGGCGATTGAGGGCGTGATGCTGGAACATGTAAGATCAAATAAGTAGTGAACCAATAAAATAAAATCAAATATGAAATCAAGCAATAAATTATTCAAAGGCATAGCAATGGCGTTTATGGCGCTGATGCTGGTAAACTGTAGCCAAAACAGAACGGCTGACTACGAGTCGTCGAGTGCTGACGACACGGAAATGAACGACCCCGCAATGCAGACCAGCGCGAATTGGGAAGACGAGAGACGGGAGCTGAGGAAGGATCTGGAAAAAGTTTCTGACAAAATTGACAAGCAAATCGAGAAAATAGAAGAAAAAACTGCAGATGCCCCTGCAGACGTACAACAGCAGTGGAACGAAACGCTGGCCAGCTTAAGAGAAAAGCGGATGGAGCTAGACCAGGACATCGCTCAGCTCGACAACTCTACCGAGGACAATTGGGACTCTTTTAAAGCCGATGTAGAGCAAAGCTGGGATAACTTCGAAGCGGAAGTGGACAGGATCGGCGACCAGGTAGCGGATTCGTTTGACGATGCTGAAGACAATTTAGACGACAATAATTAACACATCCCCCGGTTCAATCCGGTTAAAGGATGAGTAACAAGGTGTTCCCGAATGGGGGCACCTTTTTTTTGTAGCGGGAAATAGCAGTATTTGAGCCTAAGCCTAAGGGAAGAGCGGATCAAACAGAGGGGCTTGGATTTCCGGGGATCTGCATCACACGCAGGACTGCAATACAGGAAATGCCCTCCTTCAATATGACTATACCAATTTAGCATGACACTCACGAGCCTTCAGGAACCTCAAGGCACATCAAACACACCCATTCGGCAAGGCATCAGTACCTTCTGAAGGCCATAGAAGTATGCCAAAGCCAAACGTAGCCACAGATGAGCTCAGGCAATTCGGCGAACATAAGATCTTGAAGAACCGGGCTTACCGGCTTCGCAGCTTGATGGAGGGATAATACGAAGGGCGCTGGCTTTAAGGTCCGATTTCATACTGCCAATAAAAAACGAACTCCCCATCTTCAAATCGAACGATTGCACGCTCTTTTCGAAAATGAGGAGCCGATAGTTGAATGGCAGGCCCTTGCCTGTGGTGTTGTGCGTTACAAGCTACGCCTAAGCAGCGTAGTCCATGTATGCTTCTTTTAGCTCCCTGTACAACAGAGAGGGCAGGTAATTGTAAAGGTCAATTTGCTGGTCGAGTACGCTCAAGACGATGAGCGTGGCTCTCAATGCCTCGATTTCGGAGTGGAAAACGTGCTGTTTCTTCGACCTGTCCTCCTCCATAACTTTGAGTATGTATTGGTCGAGATGGTTAATTGAGGAGCTTTTTGCACGATGATGACGCCAGGCAGAAACAAATATAACCTGCAGCTCTGGTGAAAGGGTCTGCATAAGCTTATTTGCCTGGTCAATCATGAGTAGCTGATCCCTCATTACATGCAGTATCCGGCCAATTACCAACCGGGTCTGATGGGTCGAGTCGTAACATAACTTCGACTGAATCTCGTCTACGATGTTTTGGTTTTGCTGTACGGTGGTATTCATAGCTGTGTTTCTTTTGAACTTTCTAATTCGAAAATTTGTACCAATTTTTTACGAGAAATAAAAATCTGATTATCAGGCATTTAATTACAGTAACTTCATGCAGATGCGTGGGAAATTTCCACATGTTGAGGAATTGCCGGGAAAATATTGCTGAACATTTTAAGTGCAGAGATTTGGTGCGGAAAACCAGTATCTGCGCCCCAAAAGCAAAAAGAGCATTTCGAAAGCATCAGCGCACTTTCGAAATGCCCGTTACACTATTAAGCCGGTGAAACGCCACGCTATTTGGTGGGCAGGTCTCCCCGTTTGGCTGCCTTTTTCATTTCATCGTTGGCATAAATTGCGATCTCCACACGCCTGTTTTCTCTTCTGCCTGTTTCCATGCTATTATCGGCCACAGGTTGTTCTTCCCCATACCCCACCGACGTAATTCGCTTGGGGTCTACCCCTTCCTGCAGCAGAAAGCGCTTCACCGCTTCGGCACGGCGCTCTGAAAGCTGCTGATTGTAGTCGGCCGGGCCGGTAGCATCGGTATGCCCTTCAATGAGAATCTCGGTATCATCGTATTTTTGCAGCGTACCCGATAGCTCGGCCAGGTTGTCCTCGGTGGTCGCATTTACGGCATCAGAGTCTACAGCAAACAGCAATCCCGAATCGAAGGTGATTTTGATACCCTCACCTATCCTTTCCACCGTGGCATTTTCCAGGTCTCTGCTCAACTCCTCGGCCTGTTTGTCCATATGGCGGCCGATAAGTGCACCGGCAGCTCCGCCCACGGTAGCGCCAATAATGGCACCAACGGCGGTGTTGTCCGACCGGCTGCCTATTACTCCCCCAATGGCAGCACCTGCGCCTGCCCCTATTCCAGCTCCTTTTTTGGTGCGTGAAGCGTTGCATCCTGGCAGCGAAAGCACCATGCCGGTAACAACGATCCACACAGGAAGCTGCTTAAACAAAAAAACCTTTATGTTTTTCATCATTTTCTACGTTTTGTTCTCCCCCATGCCCTCCAAAGAAAATGCCGCAGCTACCCGATACGTCGCGGATGCATTTTAGTACCCGCTTAAAATGAATCTGCCGCCACTGCAACCACAGGGTGTAGACTTTTTTCCACACCGCTCGGCTATGTGGAGCAGGCAATTATACAACTGGTGGATGTGGCATTGCCCGACCTGCATTGCCAATGCTAGAATGGATAACCGAAGGCGATGTTGTAAATAATGTTGCTTTGTCGCCAGGTTTTGCTGGTAAAATCAACTTCGTCTATCACCCATCTTTCCTGTAGCGGAAGCCAGGGTTTTCGCAAAGGAAAGGCGACGTCGAATCGGAGGATGAAGAAACCAAGGTTGAGTCGGAGGCCTGCTCCGGCACCCACGGCTACCTCGTTCATAAAGGTGCTTGAGTCAAAGCCTGCGCCTGGCTTTTGGTCGTCGTTCCAAAGCCAGATGTTGCCCGCGTCCACAAACACGGCACCCTCAAGCATACTGTAGAAGGCGGTGCGGTATTCGATGCTCGACTCCAACCGGAAGTCACCGGTTTCATCCAAAATAAAGCCCGACTCGTTGCGGCTTTCCCCGGCATCGTACGACCCCGGCCCCAGCGACCTGGCCCGGAAGGCCCTGATGCCGTTGGAGCCGCCTGCCGAAAATTGCTTAATAAATGGTACGTTGTCGGAGTTGCCCAGGGCACGAGCCGCTCCTATCAAAAACCGGGTGGCGAGCTCCTGCTTGCGGCTCAGCTGACGGTAATACCGGAAGTCGGCCGAAGCTTTTACATACTGGGAGTAAGGGCTGCGGAATATTTTATAGTCGCCGTCGTCGGAAGGCTGGTCGCCTACCGCCTGCTGGGCAAGGTACAGCAGGTTGCCCGAGAGGTCGACATTCCCATTGAAAAAGAAGTTATTCCACCTGAATGCTGCTTTCTCATCCCGGCCGGTAAGCTTGGTATTGTACTCGTAGTTGTAAGTGCTTCCTATTATAAACTGGTTGTCGAGACTGCGGCGCAGGTTTTGGTCCATGTTTAATCTCTTCTCAAAATCAGGCGAAACGTTGGTGAGCCTTACATATGAGATGCTTATGGGGAAAAGCTGATGGCTTTTGGTGGTCGACTCACGCCAGATAAAGCCATAGCCGGTTTCGAAGGAGTTGAGCGTAAAAACATTCACCCGGTTTTGAAGCCGGAGGCCCGCTCGTACCGTGGTTTTGGGAATGAACCTGCGGTTGAAGTACTGCAACTGGAAAGGCAACACCAACCGGGGAAAAGTAAGGGATGACTGAAGGTTTATTTCGAACGCATTGAGCGGGGGCTTGTTCAGGCCGCCGAGCTGAATGTCGTACGACCCGCTGGCAGAAACATCCAGCAGCTCTGCCCCTCCCAGCGCGTTACGGTTCAGAAAGGCGATGGTAAGTGCAGGGCCTACAAAGTTGTTGGACTTGGATACCGCCTGCGCTTCGAGGCGCAGCGACTTTTTGGGCAGCGTGGTAAGGTAGATGCTCGAAGTGAGCCTGGCAGAGTCGCTCTCGAAAAACTTAACATTTACAAATTTGAACACGCCAAGGTTGTATAGATGCTCCAGCGTATATTTCTCCGCGGTTTTAGTGTAAATATCCCCCGGCGCATAGTTTATATGGTCCGTAAGCATCTCTTTCTTCAGCTCGCCTGGGTCTTTCACAAAAGTGTACTCCCTGAATTGTTCTTTTTTGAGGCTGGTTAGCGTATCTCGCGTAATCGAGTAGCCGGGGTACACGTTCACGGAATCTATCACAAATTTCCAGCGAGCTTCCCGGGGCGTCTTTTCCGATAAATTGAACGTAAGATCAACCTGGTGTTCTCCTACCGTGCTGTCGGCCAGGTATACCAGGTAGTCGTCGTTGAAGGCGTAAAATCCTTCGTCGGCTACCATTTCTTCAATTTGCTTTTGCTCCAATACAAGCCGGTCGACATCGTAAAGCTGGCCGGGTTCCAAAAGCGTTTTCTCCTTTATATTTTCAATAATTGGCGCATATACACTATCAACTTTGGGGTAAATGATATTTCGGAGCCGATAGGCATTGCCCGGGTAAACATGGTAGATAATCTCCCCCCTGGTCTTTTTCACAACTACGTCGCTCTCTACATAAGCCTGAAAAAAGCCATGGTTCCACAAGTAGCTTTCGAGTGCAGAAGACGTTCGCTCATCATCGGCGTCGGCCATCAGCACGGGCGCCTCGCCAAGCCTGTTTTTCACAAAAGAAGCGAATCCTGTTTCTTTTTTTGGGGTGCCTGCAATGTGATAGAGCCACACCCGGGGCCGGGAGCCAAGAAACATGGTATTGGGCTTGGGTGTAAGCAGTGCCGTGAGCCCTTCAGTAAGCGCACCCTTGTTGGGAATTCCTTTTTCACTATGGTATTTTATGTTGGCGCCCATGTAGTACCGCTCCCCATCGGCCAGGTATTTGGTGCCCGTGCACGCACTGAATAGTACACATGCCAGCAGACAGAGATGATGTATGGCTAAGCAGTACTTTTTCTTTCTCATTTAAACTGATATTCTTTATCGTTGAGGTTGAAAAGCTCTTTAAACTTGTTGTAGTCCCTTACATAGATGACGCCCGTTCCTGTCTCAATTATTTCGCCGTTAACTATATCGAACTCGTTGCGGCGGAATCCCAGCAGCCGAAGCCGGCCGTCCTCAGTCAGCTTGTACTCAAGCAGGAGATCGCCTATGTAGTCCGACAGGTTTTGCTGTTGCTGCCGGTTTCCCTCCAGGGCCACGTTACCAGCAACCTTCACTGTCAGTCTTTCGTCAAAAAGGCTTTTGGACACTCCCAGTTCAAGATCGGTGCGGTTTTCCACGTCGCCCGACGAGTAGTCTTCGTACGACTCAACGTTTACATCCAGCTGCACACCTCCCACATTGTCGGTAAGTTTGTTTAGCTGCTCACTAAGCAGCCGGCTCACACTGCGGCGGGCATTATCTTCAAAACTGGTGCCCCCCTCGCTTGCTAGCGGATTGTCTGAAATAAACCTTTTTAACACCAGCAACGCAAACACCTGCTTGTTAAGGTCCGATTCCCTGGAGTTGATTTCCTGTATTCTGGCATAAATACTCCCCTCAAGTGCATTGCGGTTTGCCTCTGGCATGTCCAGCCCAAAGCTGATCTCCGGGCCGGAAAGGTTTCCTTCAATGTTCAGCGCTACTTCGAAAGGCAGCCGCTGGCGATAGCGGTTTAGCTGCGATGTATTGGCATTGCTGATCTGGTTGATCACCAGGTCGATAGGCTGCGCTTCAACAGTAGTGAGGGCTGTAATATCGAGCTGCGCACTCAGAGGGTCGCCAGTCCAGGTAATGGTGCTGCCCGGTGCTATGGTGAAATTTCGCTTTAGTACCTGATAAAAGCTGAGCTGGTATGCGCCTTCCGACAGCGTGTAGCGCCCAGACAGCTGAAGATCGCCTGCGCGATTCATGGCGAGACTCAGGTTGGCATCGCCCTGCACAGTAAGCTGGTCCTGCGTAATCGGGTCGATTACTATTTGCAGCGTGGAGTTATCGTGCAGCTCAATATTGGCTGTTAATTCCATGCCTTGAAAAGCGTAGCTCACACTGTCGATAACATCGGGATTTGGGGATGCCCGAAGGGTATCGGCCGGGTCGATAAATTTTACCACGTTGGGTTGATTGAGCGCCTGCTCCTGGGTTTCAATAAGTACGTAGGTGAGTTTGCTGCCGCGATTCACTTCCATATCGAAGTTGACATTGGGCCTTGCCGAAGAGCCGGTAACCGATGCATTCATGTTGATGTTCAGGTTGCCAAAGTACATCTCGTTGTCGTCGGCGGTGGTATTGAGAACCTGAAAGTTTTGCGCCTCCAGTGAAAGGTCGAACGTGTAAAAGCTGGCGTTTTCTATTGCTACCGAACCATTGAGGCTTGCTGTATTCTTGTTGGCGTCGGCCAGCTCAAAATTATCAAACGACAGCGTGGAGTTGCGGAACCGCAGCGTTTCGTTGCTCACCGTCAGTGCAGAATTGAGCATAGCCGGGGTAAAAGTTGTGTTGATGAAACGAATGCTGCCGTTGACACCAGGATCTGCCGGCGCTCCGGTTATGTCGATGTTTGCCTTCATAGTGCCAGCTATATCCCGCACTGTTTCGCCGGTTACGGGCTCCAGCAGTGAGAGGTTCAGTTGCTCGAGCCTGATCTTAAAGTCGAGTTGGTTCGCGGCAGCAGAGTCGGTGTCGTAGGTTCCCCGAATAGTTGCCACATTGGGGCCTGCCAGTGCCACATCCACGTTGTAAAGCTTGCTCCCGCCATTCTTGATATCAATTTGCAGGTCGCCCCAGGTTTGCCCGAGGTAGCCGAGGCCGGCTATCTGCAAACCCGCATCAATAGCATAGGCATCTTCCAAAAGCGTAATGTCGACCGAACCCTCGAGCGTGCCGGCCAGCACGTCGTCTTCTTTCTTCATGCCTTCGGCCAACCCTCCAAGATTAAAATTTTCGAATGCGATACTTGCGAGCGAATCCTGGGCAACGGTGCCTTCTATCTTTACACGCTGCTCGCCATTGGTCAATTCAAAGTTGTGCGCCGAAAAGCCCGGTTCTTTAAACAATAAATAATTACTCTCCCGGGCCACCCAGGGGGTATACGCCAGGATGAGGCTGTCGGGCTCAATTTCGAACCTGAATGCCGACTGCTCAAGGCTTTCGAAATTTCCACGAAGCAGGTAAGCAGGCATGCCTGTGGTATCGGGCACTTCCAGCCGTATGTGATAAATGTTATCTGCCAGCACACCATCGAAATCGAACCCGCGCATTACAGAATTGGCCGTGGAAAGCTCGTTAAGGTTAACCCGGGTAGTGAGTTCGTCCGCATCCGACCTTACCAAAATTACGAGGGAGTCGATGCTAATGCCACTATATACCATTTCATTGATGCTCAGGGTCATCGCGAGTTGATGCTTCTCACTGTCGAAGCTTCCTTCAAAAATCCCGGGATCTATAGATTCCAGCCCCGGCACCAATATTTCGGTTAGCAAATCGGTTTTTTTCAAGTCCAGAAAAAACTCAAACTGCTGCACACTGTCGGCCTTAGCAGCATCATAGTCGTCGAGGTCGTAGTACCGGTCGATATGCTCACTCAACACAGCCGGCAACGACGGAATATCGATATCACCTCTAAAATATCCTTCCATCATATCGGAGTCGATCGTGATGTCGGTTCGGCCCTCCTGCTCAACCGAGGCAAACAGAAGAGAGTCGACCCGGTAGGTGCCAATGCCGTTGTTTGCAGAAAATTGCCTTATTGCAAAATCTCCTTTAAACTTCCTGAAGTCGGCGGTTTGAAGGTCGGAGTCGATTTGCGCTGTCAACACCAGCGGTGTTTTCCGCAGGTTCAGTGCTTCAAGGTCGGCATAGTCAAGGTCGAGGTCGACTTTATACGACATTTCATCACTTCCGTAGTCGATATCGCCGTCGAACGTAAATTTCAGATTTTCGTCGTCAATGGAAATGTTGCCATTGAAGAGCACGTTGGTCAGCTGTCCGCTAATGTTGATGTCGTTGTAAACGTACTTCTGATAATCAATAGCTGCTATCCGGCCTTCAATTTCGGCGCGAATACTATCCGGTTCTGTGCCACTCCCGGCAACAGAGAAGTCGAGCGCCAACTGCTGAAAGTTTACCGTGTCTTTTATCAGGCTGCCAAGATTGAAACCGTCGGTACGTACGCTGAGGTCGTAAACAGGGTTGGGCAAACGGGTTGCGTCGTAGGTGGCATCAAGTACAAAATCGCCAAAGCTTGAAGTGAGTGTGCCGTTTGCCTGCAGGTTGTCGGGCGCACCAGAAGCCGTGGCCTGGAGCCCAAAGCTCGCAGGCAGCTGTATGCTGGTAGGCAAAAGGCTATCCGCCAGCAGCCGGGCTACGTTGCGACTGGAGCTGCTCAGGTGAATGTTGCTAAAGCCAAAGGTTATATTTTCAGCATCAGGAAGTCCCTTAACATTTCCGGCCAGCAGCAGGTGTGTATCCGATAGCAACTTCATTTCCAGCCGGGTGAGGTTGAGGTCGTCTATTCGTCCGTCTGCCTTTACCTCAAAACTCAAAGGAAAGTTGAACGGCTTTCTTACCGGCACGCTGTCCAGCGCATGGGGATTAAAATAAAGCAGATCCGCCGGATGAATAAATGAATTGGTCATTCGCAACGCTACCCTTGTGCTGCCGCTGCCAATTTGGTCGGGAGCGCTAAATGCTAATGACACGCTGCCCCTCAAGTGGCTTTCCCTGGTGTGGATGTCAATATTTTTGACATTCAGGATCGTATCGTTCATGTAAAAATCGGCGCCTGTATCAAAAAGCGTAAAATTGTCGCCCTCTCTAAAAGTAAGCGAGCTGATGCCCGCCTGTATTAAAGAACCGTCGTAGGCCACGTCCGAAACAAGGCCGGATAGCCCCTCCAGTTTGATGTGGTTGGGGTCGAAGCCATTGGCACGCACGGCCTCGCCTACATCATAAGCTATGTTGTTCTTTTCAAGCGCAAGTTCGCCCAGCTTCACACTCCAGCCGTTGGCAGGGGTGGTAGTGGTGGCTACAGTTGCTGGCTGTGCTGCGGTGGTTGTATCTTCATCAGCCGTGGCGGGCATGCCAATGGCTACCCTGGAGTTTTGCAGCCTCAGACCTGCTATGTCGGCCATCATTTCCTTCATGTTGACCGTTGCTGCATCCACCCCAAATTCATCTATAAATACGTCTGCATCCACGGCTTCAGAATTAAACACTGCCGAAGAATTGCTGATAAGGAGCTCGTCTACCACAAACAAGTAGTCAGGCGGCGGTTGCTCGCCAGGTGCCGGTGGCGCTGCTGTATTATTTGCCGGCGCTCCTGTTCCTTCTGTGTACCTTATTCGTGCCCCGGTGAGCGCTATCTTGCCGGTTTTAAACTCCGTTTCCGAGGGGTTCAGGTCATCAAGCGCTACCACCAGTTCCGACCAGCTTAAGGCCGCGGCCAGTTCCGACTGTTTTTCGTTGTAGCTGATGTCGAAGTTCGTCAGGCTGATGTCGCCTATTGTTATTTCCCATGGTGAGGCCGTAGTGTCGGCGGGCGTCGTGTCCGAAGCAAACGCCTCTATTACAAATGAGTAGTTGAACGTGCTGTCGTCCGGTAGTTTCACCACCCTGGCCACTAAACCGTCCACGCCGATGGCATTCAAACTCACTTTGTTTTCCAGCAGCCGCCAAAGATTCGTGCTTATTCTGGCCTCAGTAAGATATAGCAGCGTGTCGCCCTGCTGGTCTTGCAGATAGACGTCTTCTATTTCAACAGACGTGGGAAACCCCACGAAGGCACGGCCTATTTCTACCCTGGTTTGCAGCTTATCTTGCAGGTACTTTTCCAATTCTCCTACAATGCGGTTCTGCACCCCGGGCAAACGGACGAGCAGTACCGCAGCTACTAGAAGAACTACGATACCAAGGATGAAAAACCCGAGTATCTTTGCTGCCTTCAAGCTCACCCCCTTTACGCTCATAAACAAATAATTTCCGTTAGCCGATCCTTTAAAGGGAAAAACTGTGCCATGGTACAAATGTTTACCAAAGAGACACTACAAAAAGATTACATTGGCCACGCCTGGGCGAGAGCCATCGGTAGATGGGTTAAATAAACGAGTATTAAGAAGCAGGTATCTTTCGCCTAAAAAAATACAGCAAAACTTCCAAGGCTGTTTTTCATCCACACCTCAAGTTCGGCATCGTTTTGCCAGCCACTGTGGAATTTTTTCCACACCTGCAAACAAGGGCTGTTTTACTTACACCGCTACCGCATTGCCTGTTAACTCGCGAAGCCCGGCTTGAGCGGATTTTCCTTTTCTGGTCTGATTTTTTCACAATCCCACATCGCCGACCCACTTCTGAACGAAGTGCATAGTCGTATTTCATTTCACTCTGATGCCCTAAGCCCAATGCATTTTTCGTTTAAAGGAACCTTCTTTTGCCTGGCATGTACTGCCGGTCTATTTATATTACTTCATTTTGGCAAGCCCCTGATTATTCCCCTTTCAATGGCGCTTCTGCTGGCATTCATTTTATATCCACTTTGCAAGCGGCTTGAAAATTTGGGGCTCAACCGCATTTGGGCAACGGTAGCCTGCCTGTTTGGTCTTTTCGTGGCGGCAGCCGGCACCATGTTTTTGTTCTCGAGGCAAATTGTGACAGTGGCAGGCCAGTTTTCCGATTTTCAGTTTAAACTGCTCACGCTGTTAAGCGACGGGTTAAAGTTTGCGCACGACAAGATCAGCATAATCCCCTACCTGGGTATCTATAGCTTAATGGAAAAGGGGAAAGAATGGCTGCAGGAGTCGGGTGAAGGCTTGGTAACCGACACCTTTACGCAAACCGCCTCCCTGGTATCGGGCTTTATCATGGTGGTGGTGTTTACCTTTCTGCTGCTCATTTACAGGCGCGGCCTTGTGGAAGCCGCAACCCGGTTTGCAGCACCCGAAAATAAAACCAAAGTGGTGCGGATGATCTCCCGCATGCAAAAGGTGGGAAAACAATATGTATTTGGCATGGCCATTATGATATGTATCCTTGGCTTTGCCAATAGCCTGGCTCTTTTACTTATCGGCATCGATCACGCCTTCTTTTTCGGTTTCATGGCGGCCATTCTGGCCGTTATTCCCTATGTGGGCACTACACTGGGCGCCGTAGTGCCTGCCACCTATGCTGCTATGACACACGACTCGCCGTTCGTTCCGTTGCTGGTAATCGGGGCCTTTGCGGTTATCCAGATTGTGGAAGGCAATTATCTTAGCCCAAAAATTGTGGGGGGACAGCTCAATGTAAACGCCCTGGCGGCCATTATTACGCTGGTAATCGGCGGATACCTGTGGGGTATAGCAGGTATGGCCCTGTTCTTACCGCTCACCGCCATACTAAAAGTATTCTGCGACTACTTTACAGAGTTGAGGCCGTTGGCGACCTTTCTGGGACCGGAGCTTAACGCTGAAGAAGAGACTTTGGACGCAATAAACCCCGTGCTCGAACCCGCACCTACCAAACCTGCCGATTAACGAATAGCAACCGGCCAAGAGCAAACATTAGTCAATCAACCCCGGTGGTTAGTTCCCTCGGACAGAAACACACATCAACACTTATGAAGACGATATATAAAGTACTGATAGCAATAGTAATTCTACTGGTAGGGTTTCGAATTTACCTCCCATACCTGGTGACAGATTACGTGAACAACTCTCTGCAGGAAATACCGGACTATACAGGTGGCATTACCGACGTAGACATTCACCTTTACCGCGGAGCTTATGTGATAGACAGTTTAAAGATACTGAAAGTTGAGGGCGATGTACCCGTACCGTTTGTAGCCATCGACCGGGTTGACCTTTCCGTAGAGTGGGGTGCATTGTTCAAAGGCGCTATCACCGGCGAAATCCACCTCACCAATCCCGAGCTCAACTTTGTCACTTCGCGCGACACTGCCAACGCCCAGAACGGTGAAAATGTGGACTGGACGAAGCCCATAAAAGAGCTTATGCCGCTCAAAATCAACGTATTTTCAACCACAAACGGCACTATTCACTACCGCGACTATGAGTCTGAACCTGCCGTAGATGTATTCATTAAAAACCTCGATCTGAGAGCCGAAAACCTCTCCAACGTGGAGTACGAGGGCGACACGCTTCCCTCTTCTCTCCGAGCCACCGGCACCTCTCTTGGGGGCGGCAAATTGCTGATACACGGAGGTCTTAACCTCGTAAAGCAAGTACCTGATGCCGACCTTGAGCTGGAGTTTGAAGGCGTAGACATCACCTCCCTCAACGATTTCCTGGAGGCATACGCTAAAATTGATGCAGAAGCAGGCACTTTTTTTCTTTACAGCGAGGTGGTAATTAAAGATGGCTTGATGGAGGGATACGTCAAACCCGTTATTCGCGACCTGAAGGTGGTGAACCTGGAAGATGAGGACAAACCGTTTATTAAGGCGTGGGAGGTAGTAGCTGGCGGTGTTGCCGAACTGTTTGAAAACCAGCCGGAGGACCAGGTTGCTTCAAGAATTCCGCTCGAAGGCGATCTTAATAAGCCGGACACAAAAGTGCTTCCCACTATTTGGGCTGTGTTTTCCAATGCCTTTATTGAAGCCTTTTCGCTTGAAACCGATGATCAAATCAACTTTTCGGCCGACAGCGAACAGGGAGGCGAGGGCGGGTAGCGTGCGCCGGTTTGCAGAGCAAGGAGTCTTGCGAACTCAGTCCTTTTTTTCGCCGGGCGTGATACTCGATTTCAGGCCCGAAAACAGCGACTCCCACCAATAGTTAAAAATTGATTTCTTTCGGTTGCGCTCGGCAGCAATTTTGCCCGTGCGGAATTTCTCCCCCGGCGAATTATCCGTTTTGGCCACGAACGAATTAACGAGCCATGTGCCGATGTCTTCGCCTATGTCGCTCACAAACCCGTTTCCCTGCCTGTCGAGCAGTTTCACCTTCAGGCCGCTGTAGGCAAATCTTGCTTCACCGTCCGATTTGTCGTCGTCGTAGGTGAACTCAAACTCGAGCTTGTCCACCACGCCCGACTCAATGGTTACACCGGCGGAGTGCTGCAGTATGGTATTTAAGCTTTTCATCTCAATTTTGCCAAGTGTGCCGTAGGTTACGTGCTGGCCGGCACCCTGCTGCAGTGGAATTTTAAAAAGAGCATCAAGCCTTCCCTCGCCCATCACCAATGCGGTGGCCTCCATGGTGGCCACCACGGCGGAGTCGTTGCGGATAGGCGTAATTTTTGCCTCCAATTCCTTAAAAGACACATGTCCCGGCTCATTGCCCTTTTCCGCGTATTCCTCATAAACCACCTCGCTTTGGGTTAGCACTGTGGTGTCGATGATGAGCGTGAACGGGATCTGCCGCAGCATTTGATACGGCATTGGCCGGTCGGCCCTGTCGGGAAACGGCCACCTTTTGTCTTTGAAAACGTGCCCATTAAAGCCCTCAATCTCCAGCAAAGGGATCTTCACCACCCCATCCCCAAAGGCTCGCTTCGGGTTTGCAATTTTTGCGTTTATCTGTCTGATTTCCATCGACAGCCAATCGACCTGATGCCCCTTGATCTCACTTAGCTCGTACTTGTCGTACAACGAGTAAATCCTGACACCCGAAAATGCCAGCTCTCCCGAGGGGAAGCTAAATGCCGTGGTGTCGGTGCCCACAGCTGTTACTCCACCTTCGGTATAGAATGTAGCCTCGAACAGGCGTACCGTGGAGGTATCCGCCTCCAGGGGGAAGTCCTCAAAGCCGCCGAATCCCAGGTCGTTGCCACCGGCGTCGAAGTTGGTTTCAAACACCTTTCGCCCATTCCTAACCCATTCAAATCGCCCGTTGCTGATGCCAAGGCTCCCTACGTAGAAAGTGAGACTATCGGAATTGTCAGCTTCACTTTTCAAGGTCACGGACCGGGTCGCCGACCGGGTCGCCGACCGGGTACTGTCTGTTTGGGTAGTAAGCATTGCCAGGGTAATGTTGGGGCGCTCGATCGAGACGTCGTCAATTCTCACTTCGTCGCTAAAAAGCAGCGCCAGCAGGCCAAGGCCCGAGAACTCAATACGCTCGGCCGTGAAGTGTGGGAGTAGCAGCAGGCTGTCGTGAATGTGGATGTAAGTGCTGTCGTTGCTGAAAAGCTGTAAATTGTTGAGCGCTACCGCCGGAGGGAAAAAGCGCACATCGGGGTTATCATGTTTTACTTGATACTTGCCACTGGTAGCTGATTGCACCAACGTAGCTATTTTGGCTGACACGTAGCTATCGGCCCGGGAAGACACCACCGCCACACCCACCCCCAAAAGAACGGCGATAATAGCAACGGAGGTCCTTACATTAACTTTTTTTGTCATGCTTTTATGTTGTACGGCAAGGCAGGCATAAAAAAAGGAGGCTGTTAGATAAGCCTCCTGTGAGAATCTATTTAATTAACTGGGTAGTTTATCGTCCTCGGATCAACCGAAATAACACCGCAATCACTGCAAAGACCAGGAGTATATGTATCAAGCTTCCAATACTGAAAACAAAAACCCCTAAAACCCAACCAATCAGCAGGATAACAGCTATCAAATAAAGCAGATCACTCATGGTTCTAAAATCAGGCGTTGATGATGTGCCTCTGCCTAAGGAAAAAGTCGTGCCTATCGAAAAAAATGGGTTTCTACGGGATTTTCAATGTCATTGGGGAAAATTATCCACAATCATGTGTAGAATTTTCTCCCCAACTGCCTTCCACAGTTTTAATCCGGCCTCGGAATGAGGGCATTAGATTTTGGTATGATTATTAGTTAATACACCCCGTTGACAAAGAACAGAATATTCGAGAAGCCGATTCCTCATAGTAAAATGCACAAGATGTGGAGCTATCGGGGTTATAAATTGTTTGGAGTTAAAATTATTCACGGTTCCCGGTTCGCCTGGAGTTTTTTTATAAATGCTTTGTTAATGAGAATTTTAATAGTCGATGATGAACAGGAAATCTGTTTGCTTCTCCGTCAGCTTTTAAAAAAAATGGGAGTAGACGCCGAGGTCGCGCATACAATATCAGGCGGATTGGAAACGTTTTCCACATATCATTATGATGTTGTCTTCCTGGACATTAATTTACCTGATGGAAGTGGGCTTGACTTGATACCGAAGCTCAAAGCAGTAAATCCCGATACCAAAATTATTGTGATTAGTGCTTACACTTCCAAAACTGAAGTGAAGAAAGCGGTGGATATGGGGATATATCAGTTTGTGGGTAAACCCTTCTCCAAAAACACAATTTCTGTGATAATTCAAAACATTCGTGACCACAGTTGATCTAAAACCAGGCGTGCGTATATGGAACGAATTTTAGTAATAGACGATGATTTTGACATTTGCCATCTTCTCAAAAAGTTTCTTCAAAAGAATGGTTACGATACCGAATATGCTCTAAACGGACAAGAGGGCGTTCAACTTCTCAAAAAGGAAAGCTTCAACCTGATACTGTGCGACTATAAGTTACCCGATTCCAACGGGATAGAGATACTTCAAAAAATCAAAATCCTCAACCCATCGGCTGCGGTAATTATAATCACCGGCTATTCCGATGTTAAAACCGCCGTAGAAACGCTCAGGCACGGTGCATTCGACTACGTAACCAAGCCGCTGTACCCCGATGAAATACTGGTGACCATACAAAACGCCATTAAAAGTAAATCGGCAGCAAAAGAATACCCCACTACCGTCCCGGCTGCTACCCGGCATCATGCCGAGGTAAAAAATTCACGGTCGTTTATATTCGGAAAAAGCGTACAGGCCGAGCTGGTACAAAAGCACATAGACCTGATAGCCCCCACCGATATGTCGGTGATAATTACCGGTGAAACCGGTACAGGCAAAGAGTTTGTGGCCAATGCCATTCACCAGAAAAGCAAAAGAAAAAACGGACCTTTTGTTGCAATCGACTGCGGCGCTATTCCCAAGGACCTTGCCGGGTCGGAGCTATTTGGCCACGTAAAGGGCGCATTTACCGGCGCTTTGGCCGACAAAAAAGGGAGCTTTGAGATGGCTGACGGCGGAACGCTCTTCCTCGACGAAATTGGCAACCTTTCGTACGACAACCAGGTAAAGCTGCTGCGGGTGCTACAGGAGCGCCAGATAAAGCGAGTGGGTGGCAATAAAGATATACCTATAGACGTGCGGGTGCTGGTAGCAACTAACGAAAATCTGAAAGATGCCACCCGCGAAGGCCGCTTTCGGGAAGATATCTATCACCGGCTCAATGAGTTTTGCATAGACCTGCCCCCGCTTCGGGAAAGAAGGGAGGATATTGAAATTTTCGCCGAACATTTCCTTGCCCTGGCAAATTCCACGCTCAACAAATCGGTGCTGGGCTTTGACGAACAAGCAAGGCAACACCTGAAGGAATACTACTGGCACGGCAACCTGAGAGAGCTGCAGAATGTGATAAAACGGGCTGTATTGCTATGCCAGAAGGACTTTATATCTCCTACGTGCCTGCCGGAGGAGATTGTAAACCCCGAGGTAAATGGGTTTACCGACCAGAAAAGCATGCTCGTACCCAACTCCGACGACCTGAAATCTGCCTCAGAAAATGCTGAGCGGATTGCCATCATGAATACATTAAAAAAAGTAGGATACAACAAAACCAAGGCTGCTCATGCATTGAACATCGACAGGAAAACGCTCTACAATAAGCTGAAGGCCTACGATATCAATTATAAGTAGTGTTCGCATTCATGCATCAAGTTCTTTTTTTGCAAGCATTTGTGCCCCCTGCCCTATTGTTAATGACTGGTACTTTCATTGCCCACCGGCTATTCCTTTTATTCCCGGCGGCATTCTGCTCCCACATTTTCAAAAAGCAGGCTACTCAGGTGCTTCCGGTCCAGCGCTTATTGTGAGCCCAATTAACTGTTGGTAATATGGATAAACTGCCCGAAAATGAAGTAATAAAAATCCTCCTTGTGGATGACGACGAAGATGATATAATTCTCACGAAGGACATACTCGACGACATGGAGCAGTTCGACTACCATCTTGACTCGACTATGCGATACGACGACGCTTTCGACCAAATACTTAAACATGAGCACGACATATACCTTGTCGACTACAGGCTTGGCAAAAAAGATGGCATAAGGCTGATAAAGGAAGTGCTGGCTTATAACAGTACCCTGCCCATTATCTTGCTTACTGGCAAAGGCGACAAAAACGTTGATCTGAAAGCCATGCAGGAGGGTGCCTCCGACTTTTTGGTGAAAGGGGAAATAACGCCTCAGCTGCTGGAGAGAAGCATTCGGTATGCGATAAAAAATGCCGAGGCTTTCCGGAAGGTGAAAGAAAGCGAGAATAAGTTCAGGCAGCTTTTCGAGCGGTCGATCGACTCCATTTACGTTACCAGCATCGACCACGTATTTGAAGATGTGAACCCCGCCCTCCTGGAGTTGCTGAAATACGCCTACGACGACATTGTAGGCACTGCTATGTCGCGCCTCTTCAACAACCCCGACGACTTTCACTCTTTTACCGACACGCTGATAAAGGATGGCGGCCAGATACGTGACTTCGAAACCGAGCTGGTGGCAAAAGACGGTAAAGTACACTGCTGCCTGCTGGCTTCGGTACCGCTTACAAATGCCCAGGG
Organism: uncultured Imperialibacter sp.; assembly: GCA_965651695.1. GTDB lineage: Bacteria > Bacteroidota > Bacteroidia > Cytophagales > Cyclobacteriaceae > Imperialibacter. The sequence goes on from CBFGTI010000005.1 coordinate 36,649, forward strand.
TGTGGTCATTGGCTTTCAGGGGATTATTCACGATATCACCATGAGAAAGCGGGCTGAAAAGCAGCTGATAGCCGCCGAGCGCCTTTCAATGACCGGTAAAATTGCGCGAAGTATCGCACACGAGGTGAGGAATCCGCTTACAAACCTCGGCCTGGCAGTGGAGCAGCTCCAGGACGAGCTGACGCTGGAAAACGAAGATGCCAAGCTCTACTTCGATATTATTAAAAGAAACTCCGAAAGAATTGACCAGCTTATTAGCGAAATGCTTAATTCCTCGCGCCCCCGGGAGCTCAACCGGGCCGGCCACTCGCTAAACGAACTGGCAACCAACGCCCTGGAGCTTGTTAAAGACAGGCTGATTTTAAAGGAAATGAGGGTACATACCGGGCTCGACGACTCACTGCCGCCGGTGTTTATCGATATGGAGAAGATGAAAATAGCCGTGGTTAACATCCTCGTAAATGCTATTGAAGCCATGGAAGAAAAAAAAGGGCTGCTTACGTTGTCCACCACACATAACCGCGAGTATGCTGTGCTTTCGATAAAAGACAATGGCACCGGAATTTCGGAGGAAGACCTGACGAAACTGTTCGATCCATTCTATACAAAAAAACAAGGTGGCATGGGCCTGGGGCTTACCTCCACACACAATATTGTGCACGGCCACAGCGGCTCCATTGAGGTTGAAAGCAAGTTTGGCGAAGGTACCACTTTCTCCATCTCGCTTCCGCTCTTCCGCGGCAGCCAAAAGTGAAGTTTACCCCTTCGAAAACCCCTGCCCCACAGTTTGCCTGGCGCGAGCTATCTTGCATTAGTACTTCCTGCAATAACCCGGAAAAAACTAAAATAAACTTCTATAATTACTATTTTTTCTTGAAATATTCCAATTTTACCCACTTTGCCCGCTGGGGAAATTTTTTCCTCACCTGCTTCTTCTTGTGAGTATTTATCTCAACAAAGACTGGGTAAAAAACCCATTATTACGATCGAATGGCAAATGGCATTCTATATGTATAGCTCCCTGGCAGAAACACTGCATTTTTAAAATATATCAGTCATGAGTTACGAACAAGATCTAATACACAGTCTCAATGACCTCATTGAGAAGAACTACGATGCAAAGAAGGGGTTTGAAAATGCCTCTGAAAATATCTTCGATCAAAACCTGAAGGAATTCTTTGCATCCTGCGCAAGACAACGCTTTCAATTTATACAGGGGCTCAACAGGGAAATAATCCGCCTGGGGGGCTATCCGGAAGGCTTAAGACTGAATGAGGAAGTGCACATGACATGGATGGATATTAGAAGTGCTTTGGCCAACTACAACGAGAACAAAGTATTGAAGGAGTGCATAAGAGGAGAAATGGCGGCACTGGACGAGTACCGCGAAATAGCAGAGACACGGTCGTTGCCCCTTACCACCAGAAACCTGATCGAGATACAGATGGCGGCCATACAGGAGCGCATCAACTCCCTGAAACTGCTGGTAAAGCAATATGCCATGGCCAGCTGAAATTAGTTTAATAGTTATTTCTGATACAATGAGAGGTTAGTCTTGCAGCGATTAACCTCTTTTTTGTTACAAATAGATTACTGGGCCAAACACCGGAAGCTCCGGGAACAGGGGCGACAAATACGACAATAGATAGCTTAATCGTTAAACGTATAATTCTCGTCACAATTCTGGAAATATATTCTACAACATGGATACGGATCGAATGAAAATTGCTCACAAAGTTGCCAAAATCAACGTGGCAAGGTTTTTAAACCTCCTATCGTGTTTCACCAAAATATAATATCATGTTACGTTGGACTCTAATATTTCTAGTAATCGCCCTGATAGCGGCCGTCTTCGGATTCGGGGGCATTGCCGCAGGCGCAGCATCTATAGCTAAAATCATTTTCTACATTTTCCTGGTACTATTGGTTATTTCATTAATCCTCGGCCTGTTCCGAAGAACGTGACGCTTTAATGCAGAATAACACGATATTATCTGGCAGATGTAGAGCGTGCTCTACAATTCTACAGGAATTGCAGCCAGACTGAAGCAAGCTCATTTGGGGGTTATCATTGAAAATGAGGCCTGCCAAGAGTATCTCCGGTCTGGCATATTTTATGAAACCCTATCTCCCAAACGACCAATTATGGATGCTGATTCTTTAAAACTGAAGACAAGGCGAGGGCTTGTGGCGCTGGCCAGGTTCTACCAGTTTTCACTTAAAGTGGTCAAGAGTTTCTCTCAGGCGGCACTGGAGTGGAAAGAAATTCTAAACCAGTGCTTCAGAGTTGGCAACAAATCTTTGTTTCTGATTACGTTTACAGCCTTTATCGCCGGTATTGTTTTTACCAAGCAATCACGGCCGTCGTTGCAGTCGTTCGGGGCCGAGTCGTGGCTCCCATCGCTTGTAGCTATTGCCATTGTGCGGTCTCTGGGCCCGTTAATCACAGCGCTTATCTGCGCAGGCAAGCTGGGGTCCAACATCGGGGCGGAGTTGGGGAGTATGCGGGTAACAGAGCAGATAGACGCTATGGAGGTATCAGGCACACGGCCATTTAGCTACCTCATCACCTCCAGGGTGGTAGCTACCACGCTAATGCTTCCGGTATTGGTTGTGTTTGCCGACGTGGTGGCGCTGCTGGGCTCGTTTATGCTGGTAAACATCCTCAACAACACAAGCTTTACCCAGTTTGCCAACGAAGTAATCGTGTCCATCACCTTTCTGGATGTGTTCTCCTCGCTGGTAAAATCAGCCTTCTTTGGCCTGGCTATTGGCCTCATGGCCTGCTACCACGGCTACCATGCCAGCAAAGGCACCATTGGTGTAGGCATAGCGGCCAATTCGGCGGTGGTAAGCGGCCTGGTGTCCATTTTCGTAATCGACCTCATTGGTCTTCAGTTTTTAAATCTCTTCAGATAATGGAACTAGAAAACCTGACATGTAAACCAGACCCCAAAAAGAAGCTTGAGGGAGAAACTGTAACGGTAATCCGGGGCTTGAAAAAATCGTTTGGCGACAACCACGTGCTGAGAGGCATTAACCTGGAGCTTTATGAGGGCGAAAACCTGGTGATTTTAGGAAAATCGGGCACGGGTAAGTCGGTACTCATTAAATGCATGGTTGGCCTGCTGATACCCGACGACGGCAAGATAAATGTGCTTGGCTACGATGTTCGCCACCTTAGCGAGGCACAGCTAAACGAGCTGCGGCTAAAAGTAGGCTTTTCGTTTCAGGGCAGTGCGTTGTATGACTCTATGACCGTGCGGGAAAACCTTGAGTTTCCGCTGATAAGAAACCTGGGAATTGACAGCAGCAAAGAGCTGGAAAAAAGGGTGATGGCTGCGCTGGAAGATGTGGGGCTGGCAAAGGCTGTGGATGTGATGCCCTCGGAGCTATCGGGCGGCATGAAAAAACGAATCGGCATAGCCCGCACATTGATTCTGAACCCGGAAATTATGTTGTACGACGAGCCTACTGCGGGACTGGACCCCGTAACCGCTACTGAAATAAATGACCTGATACTGGAAGTGCAGGAGAAGTACAAAACCTCCTCCATCGTAATAACGCACGATATTAGCAGTGCCAGGCAGGTAGCCAACCGGATTATTGCGTTGTTTGACGGCCAGGTGTTGTGCGAGGGAACCTTCAACGAACTGAAGGAGCAGGAGCACCCGGAACTTGCGCCCTTTTTCAATTACTAAACACTTGGAAATAATGAAATGGCCCAAAGGAATACAGTAGAAGCGAAGCCCTCATGCCTGCAGGTAAGAAAATATTCCCAGGTCGGATACACCGCTTCGGTATCGAGAGCAGGCTTGCCGATTGGGCTATTGAAAAACAAATACGAAACGGATGAAATCTAAAGAAATATCAACCCAGGTAAAAGTAGGCCTTTTTGTGCTTACAGGCACTTTATTGTTTCTGGTTGCAGTGGCTTACATTGGTATGGACAGAAACCTCTTCAGCCGTACGTTCACCATCTACTCGGTCTTTCGCAATGTAGAGGGATTGCAGTCGGGCAACAACGTGTGGCTGTCGGGCGTGAAAATTGGCACCGTGAAAGACGTGCGAATAGTGGGCAACAACCGGGTAGTAGTAGTAATGAAGCTCCACGACAGGCAAAACAGTTTTATTTCGAGTGACGCAGTTGCCAACATCGGGTCTGACGGCCTGGTAGGAAGCAAAATAGTAGTGATAAGGCCCGGGCAATCCAGCACCTCCATCCAGGAAGAAGACACCATTAAATCTACTTCACCTATAGACACGCAGGAAATAATCGACATGGCCCAGGATATGGGTAAAGACTTTCAGTCGCTAACCCGGGACCTGAATGTACTGATCAACAAGTTTAACCGCGGCGATGGCGTAGTTGGCGATCTGCTTAACGACGGGCCGTTGGCGCAGGACTTGCGCATAGCCGTAGACAACGCACGCTCTACCGTAGCCACAGCCTCAAGAGCCACCCAGGAGATTAATATGCTTACGGCGGAAATCAGAAACATGGTGGAGGAGATGCGAAACGGGAATGGCATAGTAACGGCCATGCTGAAAGACACCACATGGACAAACAGCTTTGAGCAGACCATACAAAATGTTGAACAGATTAGCTCCAAGACGGCGACAATTTCCGGCGACCTCGAGCGCCTGAGTGCAAACATCAACGACACCAATACCCCCCTTGGCATGCTCATGGGCGATACGGCCGTGGCCAACAACCTGCAGCAAGCCATTGCCTCAGCGCAGCTTGGTGCCGAAAAATTCGATGAAAATATGGAGGCGCTGCAGAACAACTTCTTTCTGCGGGGATTTTTCAGAAGAAAAGAAAAACGGGAAGCCAAAGAGCGGGAAGCGATAGCACAAGAGGCAGAAACGGAGGAGTCGCCCACGGTAAAGCTTCCATAAGTATATACTATTGCTAAAGAAAGATGGGGACAGCCTGCTATGACCAGGCTATCCCCACACTTCTCTAAAAAGCGATCACCTTGCCGCCGTCTACCGAAATCTCGGAGCCTGTAATAAAGCTGCTTTCGTCTGATGCAAGAAAAAGAGCCAGTTGGGCTACATCTTTCGACTCGCCAAAGCGCTTCAGCGGAATGCCCGCCTGCACGCCAGCGGCAAACTCAGCCAACGCCTCCTCCGACATACCCATTTTCGCATATATAGGCGTGTTGATGGGCCCCGGACTGATACAGTTGACACGTATGCTTCGAGCGGCCAGCTCAACGGAGAGCGTTTTGCCAAGAGAAAGCACCGCCCCTTTTGAGGCGGAATATGCCGCGCTGGTACCAAGCCCCACATGAGCCAGAATGGTAGCGTTAAGAATAACGGAGGCATGGTCGGGAAGCAGCGGCAGAAGTTTCTGCACGGTAAAGAAGGCGCCTTTGAAGTTAATGTCGAGGTTGGCATCGAACACTTCTTCGGTGGTGTCGCCAAACGGAGCAAACAAACCCACGCCGGCATTTACAAACAGCACATCCACTTTCGGTGTAAGCTCGGCCACCTTTTGCTGTAGCTGGTTTACATGCTTCATGTCGCCGGCGTCCGACACTATGCCACTAGCACCCTTGCCCAGCGCACGTACGGCCTCGTCTACAGCCTCACTGCGGCGCCCGGTAATAATTACCTCAGCCCCTTCTTCCAAAAAAAGCTGCGCGGTGGCAAAGCCAATTCCACTGTTGCCGCCAGTGATCATGGCGGTTTTTCCTGAGAGTTTTCCCATGTTGTAATTTGATTTGTGATTAAACATCACAAAGGTGCGTGGGCCGATTGAGGCTAACTCCGGCTAAAAACCGGAACTATCGAAATTCAGTCAGTATGGTGAGGTTGCTTGTGCTGCCTCGTTTAAGCCAGCACTTCATTCCGCTTTTGTATAAGAAACTGTTTTGGCGAAATACTGAATTTCTCGTGAAACGCTTTAATAAAATGCGACACATTTTCGTAGCCCACCCTTGCCGCTATGGCGGTTACGCTGTCGTTGCTGGCTTCCAGCAGCTGCTTGGCCTTTTCCAGCCTCTTATCGATAAGCCACTGTTTGGGCGATGTTTCAAAAAGTCGTTTGAAATCCCGCTGAAAAGTTGACAGGCTCCTGCCGGAAAGAAATGCATAGTCCTCTACTCCAAGAGGTTTGTCGAAATTAGCCTCCATTACCTCGGTTATGCTCCGTTTTTCTTTGTTTTTCAGCTTCAATATTGTGTTGGCAAAAATGGGTCCCTGCGGCGAAATATTGATAAGATGAAGAAACTCAAGCAGCTTGGGTTCGGTTACGGCATGATGCGACACACCTGTTTTCCGGTATAGACGCAGGAGGTTTTCGGTAAATAGTCTGATGTCCGGGGTGTACTGCAACACCAGCGGCATGGCACAAACGTCCTCAAAGGTTTTTGTTTTCAAAGTGCCAATAAATTCATCAACAACCCCTTCTCCAAAAAAGAAAATAATAGCCTCGAATGGCTCCGACTCGTTTCGAAGCACGTCGGAAATCATGTACAACCCTTTGGGTAGAAAAATCATTTGGTTCTCGGCCACTACCGACATCCGGCCATACATATTTTCTATCTTAAGCGAGCCCTTCAGCACGAGTGTCATGGCATGGGTAGAAAGAAACCCCTCCTTTTGAAGCGTATTGCTGTTTACCCTCTTGTAGAGGATACTCGACAAACCCTTCACCAATATTTTTTCTACGTCCGGATTCTGATAAAATGACTGTGGCTGTACTTTCAACATGTGGCTAAGCTAGTGGAATGCGTCATTGAATTTTGTCGCAAATAAGCAAAAATGTCGATTTTCGGTCAAAGCTGATGCTAAGCGTTGGGCGAATCGCTCTGTCCGGGTTTCTGCCCGCCAATTTCAGTTACTAAAGCCCGAAGACTTTGCTATTTTTGAATACGATTAAAACCATCATCATAAAGCTATGACAGACTACAAACCCGCAGGATACAACTCCCTCTCGCCCTACCTGATCGTAAATGGCGCCCAAAAAATGATTGATTTGCTGAAGCAGGTATTTGGTGCCCGTGATCTTCGGCGGTACGACAACCCTGACGGCACGATTATGCATGCCGAAGTGCAAATTGACGACTCTGTAATTATGATTGCGGACGCTTCGGAGGCTTATCCCTCCAATAAGCTACTGCTTCATGTATATGTGCCCGATGTAGATGCTGTTTTTAAGAAAGCCATTGCAGCCGGATGCAGCCCTACCGAAACCCCAAACGAGCGGGAGGGCGATCCGGACAGAAGAGGCTCCTTTACCGATTTTTCAGGTAATCTGTGGGCGGTTGGTACGCAACTAAAAAGCTAAGGGACAAGCAGATTGGCATGAACACCCTTAAGAGATTCGCCGGTTGTGCTATTGTGGCGATGGCTATTGCCGCCACAGGCTGTGAGCCGGCCGCCGAAAAGAACACCGCGGCAAGCAACGATGCAACTCCACAAATAGCGGGCGAAATGCGCAGCGTAATGCGGGAAGGCAAGCTTGGCCCGGTAGTCGCCATCGATACAATTTCTAACGCTGCACATCTTTACGGCCTGGGCCCTGTGGAATACCTCGCCGGAGAAATAATGGTTGTAGACGGCAGGGGCTATGTATCGGCAGTGAAAGACGATACCATAGCCGTAAGGGAGACATTAAATATAAAGGCTCCGTTTTTTGGGTATGCGCGGATAGAACGCTGGAAAGAGATGGATATACCGGATACAATAGCATCGCTCGGGCAGCTCGAAACTTTCCTTACTGAAAATACCATTGCTGAGCGCCGCCCCTTTTTCTTCAAGGTGTCGGCTGTAGTAGACAGTGCAACTATTCATGTAATGTCGCTACCAAGCGGGGCCCGGATTGCATCTCCGCAGGAAGCACATGCTTTGGGAAGAAAAGAGTTTCAGGTGCTGAACAAAAAAGCGGAGCTGCTCGGCTTTTTCTCTACCACGCATCAGGCCACCTTTACACACCACAACACTTTCGTGCACATTCACCTGCTTACGGAAGACAGGAAAGCGATGGGGCATTTGGATGCTTTGGCGATGCAAAAAGGAACCACCAGGCTTTATTTGCCGCAGCAGTAGCCCGCTTTGGCGCAAATGCCCTCTTGTTTGTCGCTTTTACACAGCCCCGGCTTTAACCGGCAGCTGTAGCTTTGTAATATCAATCATTGAAAAAGAACTTTAAAAACAACAGAAAAATGGAAAAGACTAAAATCACCGTAGAAAGCACTGTAAAGGCTCCTGTAGAAAAGGTATGGGACTGCTGGACTGATCCTAAGCACATAGTAAACTGGAACTTCGCCTCCGACGACTGGCATTCACCACGCGCTGAAAATGACCTCCGCACCGGCGGAAAATTTGTTTCGAGAATGGAAGCCAAAGACGGCAGTATGGGGTTCGATTTTGAGGGCGTATACGACAACGTAGTGAAGCACAAAACCATTGAGTACTCTATGAGCGACGGCCGTCAGGTGAAAGTAACTTTTGCAGGCAATGGCAGCGAAACACGGGTGGTGGAAACATTCGATGCCGAAAACACTCATTCGCTTGAGATGCAGAAAGGGGGGTGGCAGGCTATTCTCGACAACTTCAAAAAATACACCGAAGCCAAAGCTTGAGCCGACTACAGCAGGCGTACTGGACTACCGCAGCAGATACATCTTTCCGAAACCATTTTTGAAGGCTTTGTCTGCCGAGGTAGTCCTGTGCTCGGGCTGCTGGCCGTTCATCTTCATCTGCACGCGGTAGAGGTATACGCCGTTGGCAAGCTGGTCGCCGTACTCGTCGGTACCGTCCCAGGCAAACTCCGAGATATTATTACCTATCTTCAGCGGCCCTATTTCATCCTGTGTAATTTCTCTTACTATTCGCCCCGAAACAGTCATTATCTGAATCTTCAACTGATCGGGCAGGCTCGCCCCCGTGAGCGTAAATACAAACCTGGTGCTGGTGCTAAAAGGATTAGGATACGGGTAAAAATGAGTAACCGAGGTTTCGTTAATCACTTCAAAAGTAATTTCGTAGGGCGCGGTGCCTGCCTGATTACCACTGGCATCCGAAGCAATTACCCGCAGCGAGTACAAGCCGTCGGCTAAAGGCCCCGGCCGGTACTCTATGTTCATTTCCTCTTCCCCCTCATTGAACGACCACGTCATTTTACCACCCGAAAATGCCACCCTTTCGAAGCCGCATTCTTCGCACGGCGACTTCAGAAAGACCTCCATGCCTATAGTATCTTGTTTAACTATGTAGGGATAGTCATCTGTAAGCCTGATGGCAATAACGGGATCTGGCGACACAATATCGCCATTCAGGATGTGACTCCCGTCAACAGTGACGTCTAGCACCGGGTTTACAACATCGGGTTTAACCTCCAGAAAATCAGAAAAATGAAACCTGTTATTATTGGTGAAAAGCTCCCCTTCCGTGGGTTCTGCCATTACGCGGAGGTCGTTTAACCCGGCTTTTCCGAGGGTGTTAATGTCAACTTCAAACGTCACAGAGTCGCCCGAAGCCAGTGGCGCCACTTTGGTAGAAAATTCGTGTTTTGTATTAGTTTCCTTCACCAGTATTTCATGACGCAGGGTAAGTGAGTCGGTAAACGGCGTAGGTGACACATTGAAATAAGTGAATGGAATGGTTACGCCCTCCCCTTCGTTTTTCACGATTGCCTCCTGGCTCCGTGCCGCAGGTGCGTGTGTTAGCAGCACGCCCTCAGGTACCTGCTCAAAAGAAATACCCCATTGGCGAAGCTGAACCGGCTGCAGCGTTTGTTCGTCAGATGTGCTAAACGAAAGCTCCATGTAGGGGTAAGTGGCAGCATCGTATCCGCTCAGGTCGATAGCGGGCGAAGTTTCCGACATGAGTAGCGCATCACGCTCGCCGTCTTTTTTTACCCCGTAGATATTGATGTGGTAGTTGCTCTCCGTTTGTGAGGCGCCAAGCTTTACCTTGTGGTGTGCGGTTCCCCAGCTTTTTGCAGGGCCGACCCGCCCCGAAGTAACTCCACCGCTGAAATACCGGCCCTCTATAATATCTGCCAGCGCCAGCTGCTGTTGTTGCAGGACAGTGGACGAACCATTGGAAAGCACCTCCACGGCCGTTCCCTCAGCGCCACCCTTCTTGCCGAAAAAAATCACCGGCTGCCCGTCCTGAAGATTGTTGAGGGTAGCAGTTTTTATCCCAATTAGTTTGAGTTTGTCTTTCACCTCGGCATCCCAGCGGCTGACCTGCACACTGCCGATATTGAAAAAAACTACAAAGTCGCCGTTGGGAATGGCATCAATAAACTGGCTCAAACGCCGTAGTCCACCGTTTGCCGCAGTGGGATTAAACATTTCATTGTCGGTAAAATTGTGGATACGCTTGGGGTTTAAACCACAGGTAAGCGGGTTATTGAACACGTTCCAGCCTGATATCGGGGTGTACGGCACCGTCGACTGCCGGTCGAAAACCACAGCATTGAAGGTATTCAGGCGACATACGTTAAAACTGTTACTTTCTACCAGCAATTCGGCCCCGCCCACTATCACATCAATGTCGGTTTTGGTCAGCTCGCTATTAGCGCCGCCGTGGGTTCTCACTTCCAGCGAGGTGTTGTTTTCGGGGAAAGTCCACGAAAAGGTGGGGGTATGGAGAATCAGGTCTTTAATTTCAGCACCGGCAAATTGGTTGGCCGAAACGGCAGTAAAACCGCTTCCGCCGCTTCTTATCATCGTAAAGCTGCTCTGCACCCACGAAGTATCTTCGCCGGCCAGCGGGTTGAGAAACTTGCTTCGCCAATAGATTACAGTGGAGTCGGGTATTGCGCCACCTTCGTCCAGGTTCAGCGACTTCACGGAAATTACTTTTACTTCCTCGGCAAATTGCTTTTTGAACGGGCTGTTAAAAGACGGGAGCGTGTCGATTTCGATGGCGCAGGTTCGGGGAGGCGACAAAATATCGGCTGTTTGCATCACCAACGTAGGCTCGGGCCCAGCCACGCCCCCATTGAGCGGAAAAAGATGAAGGGTGGATCCCTTTGCAAGAAATACGTTAAGCGATGTAGTATTATTCGCTTCATTCAACTCATCAATAGCCCCTTCCCCATCTAAAAAAACTTCGAAGGTATTATTACCCAGGCCAGTCAGCTCCTGGTTGGAAATGCCAAAATACACGGTGTCTTGTCGCAAAATTAGCTCTTTGCTAGCCGAGGCTTCCGCTACGCTGCCATCGTCGAGGCGCCTGCGCATGGTTATTTTCAACGGCTTGCCAGTAGCAATACCATAATTTCTCACAATCACCTGCAGCGCAAACGTATCTTTGGCCACCCGCAGCGGCTGCCCCGCCACATCTACAACCTCCAGGCTTTCAGCATCAATGGCGTAATCGGGCTTGCCTGCCCCAAATATCTTCACTGCGGGGTCGCCCTGCAGCACCATCTGCTGAACCTGCGAAATTTCCCGCTCTACCACACGAGGCCGCGTCAAAAATCTTCTCGAAGCTTCGTCTTTTACTTCTCCCAAAGTTTTGGCAACAAAAACTGAGTCGCCAAACGCCACCTGGTAAAAATCGGTAGAATAATCGCGGAGGTCGGGAGAAAAACCTTTGTAGCTATGAGCAATAAACCCGAGCGCTCCCAGGTCGGGGGTCAGCGTCCAGTCTTCTCCGAGGGTGTAAACGTTGGCAAAAATGTTGCCCGCATCGCAGCCGTTCACCAGTATCACAGGGTACTTGCCTTTATTATTGTACCCAAAGCCAGGGTTGGACACCACACCGATGTCGATATCGGTAGAAAAGCTTGCCGAGTGACCGAAAAAGGTAATCAACGACACTCCGCTGTTTACTTCACCCGCGATATTTATAAATTCAATGGCATTGCTGGTAGCTTTGGACGATGTAACTACGTTGGCGCCTAAGTACTTACCCGAAGCCACTCTTTTGAAACCATCAAGATATCTTCTGAAGATGTTAAGTTCGGCCTGTGTGCCACCTCCACTCAGGTGGATCATATTTTTCCGCCAGAGATTGTCGAAGGGAGTGGCCTCCATTTCCACCACCTTTTTATAGTATGCCTCCACATCATCGGCATGGCGGGCATTGAGCCTCCCAATAGAAATAGGCGATTCGTAGGTTGTGTTTCCCAGCCCCGCCAGTATAGCAATATCGCTGCCCGGCGATCCGTAAGTAGGAATTAAATGAATAAAAGAGGGCGCCGATTGCCGGTAAAAGTTATAGTTGACCGTGGTGCCCTTTCCGAGCAAAAAGATGTAGCGAGGGTCGCCGTTTGCCAACAGATAAGCACCAAGGCGGCGTATGGCAAGCGGCGATACCTCACCGTAGTTGAACATGTCAAAAACCTCGGCGATGTCGAGCGACTGCACAGTGTACCCACCGCCGGCAGTGCTTTCTCTGTAGGTTTCATACGCCTGCACGGGATCGTCCATTCCCGACGAGGTCTTTTTGCGGAGGTTGGAATGGCTGATGATGATGTAGTTAACAGCGGCCGGATCGAAAACCGGCATTGTGGCGCGGCTGATTTTGGCCACACTCAAAAATGAGGAGGTCGCCAGCAGCTGCTTTCCTCCGGTAGTTTCTTCCACCACCGCGGTAACGTCGGTCCCGGCCGGCACCGTTCCTATTTTTTTTACATCATTGGGTGCAGTTAAGTCGTACAAAAAAAACTGAGCCGGCGTGTTCTTAATTTTTATGAACGAATTGGAGGTGGCACTTTCTCTCAATCCAAATTTTTGCTGGGTGTTTCCTTCCATGTCCAAAGCTTGGGCATAAGCAAGCCTGACGTACGAAACAGCGGCCCGGTCGGCTGCATCGGGGAATCCCACCACATTTACCCTCACCACCAGCTGGCCGGCAGTAGAAATATCGCTCCAATTGATCTCTCCACTCACCCTGGCAGGATCGTGAGCCGAAAACTCGACCGTTTGCCACAAACGCACCCCCCCAGAGGCAGGTCCTACATAAATTTCAACCTTATGGTTAAGGTTATTTCGCCCCACCAGCAGCACCTCCAGCACAGGTGGCGGAGCCGACTGCACCCGGTTAGTCAGGCCGGTGAGTGCTATTTCCTGGTTACTGCCTTTGGGAATATCGGAGCCGGTCCATCCTTCCCCAAAATCGTACTGGCTCAGAATAATCTCCCCGTTAAAATAGGTTCGGCCCTGTGAGTAGTTGTTTGTTTGAAGCTTCAGTACGTCCCTTAAATGATAAGGCTCTTCAGGCAGGTTATCTACGTTGTTAATGGGCACAGGGTCGGCCATACGCTTGCCCCTGATGTTGGTTAGCGGCCAGGTAAGGAAATAGGCAGAAGAATCGGAGAAAAGATTGTAGAGGGTGTGTGGCTGCGCTTCGGGGCTGAGGTACAATCCGGCGTCGGTAACACCATCGGCTGGTTTGCCATAAAACTCAATGAAATCGGCCGGATCGAGCCTGCCGTCTTCCTGCCCTGGCACGTGAATCGCCTGCTCCACACCTCTGTGGAACAATTGAAGGCGACGTGCATCGAGCGTTGCCAGCGGCACACCCGCAGCCTGAAGCTGGGCATGTGTAAGCCGGTAAATTCCCTCGCCCGCCACTTTTAGTTTGTAGTAAGACTGGGAGGTATTGATCCATTCGTTGCCAAAGGGCTGCGAAAAAGTCGAATTCACGCCCAATAAGGACGCAACTGCGAAAAACCACCTGCACAGACCCATACCCCAGCTTACGCGGCCCGCAGAAGACTTGACCGTGCATACAAATGTGCTAATCGCTTTCCCTGCCATTCCAACCAAATTTCATCGAAAATACATGACTGTAAGGCGATTCCGCACGGTTTCCAATATCCGTTAATGCATAGTCTATCTGCACGCCCTGTAAATTTATACCCACGCCAAAAGCCGGCAAGTACGTCCAGGAGCGGCTGCCATCAAAATCCTTTACCTGCTGAAACTGGCTTACGCCACCCCGCAAAAAAGCTTTCCCCCGATAACCTACCTCCACACCTGCCTTAGGGTCGGCACTTGCCAGGCCAGCATTTACCAGCGTATTTCTTTCTCCATCGAAGGTCAGGTCTACGTCGGCCGATGCTACGGCCGTCCATCGTTCCCCCTGCACCAGGTAGGCAGCCACACCCAAAGATAACCGCGGAAGCGTAATTTCAATGCTGTTTTCAGGAATCCGGTTACCGGTTTGCGTGTATACATCAATTACCAGTTCAGAATTGTGGCTCCAGGCGTTAAAGGTACCGGTGGCGTCGCGCAGCACTGCTCCCAGCCGCCAGGCACCGGCCTGATACTTTACAGCTGCGTCGAGCCCGTAACCCCAGGCATTGGCAAAGCTGCCCACAGTTCGGTGTATCACTTTCAGGTTTCCGCCCATTGAAAGCGGACCCATTTTTTTTGCCAGAGTAAATAAGAAGGCATAGTCGGCTGCAGAAAAAAACCTGATATTGTCGTAGTTAATGGCGCCGCTGGCATCGTATAGAAAGCGGGTATCGGGAATGTTGTCGATGCCAAACCTGATTACGGAGGCTGCCATAAAGGTGTTGCTGTCGATTGGTGTTACAAACCCCGCGTAGTCGTAGTTGGCTATGCCTGCAAAATAAGCCGCATGCATCAGGCCAACCTGGTATTTGTCAGCTACAGCGCCAATGCCCGCGGGGTTCCAGTACGCCGCCGTTACATCGTCCGCCAGCCCTACCTGCGAGTTGCCCATGCCGAGTGCCCGGGCGCCCACCCCTATTGAAAGGAATTCATTGCTGTATTTGGGTGCTTTAGTTTGTGCTATGGCCTCCCCTGCACTGCATAAAAAAATAAGTACCACAAGCCGCAAATGCATTCTAAAAAAATTCAATCTCAAAAATAAGCATATAACAGCCCCCACGCCAGCAATCCCCTTTGCAACTTTGCAATATTCGATAAAGCAACATTGATGAGGGATGAAATGGGGAGTAGTAAACGGACGATAGTCGGCAGCACATTTCGTTAAAGATGTACTTTCGTTTCCAAACTAGCCGGAAACCTTAAACCTTAAACTCTTAAACTAAAAACTTTCAAACTCCTTCTGTGTCCGATTTCGTTCAGTTAATTTTTTGCCATATTCAGCAGACCGAGGTCAGAAGGGCAAAATAATTGCATTTTTTCATGTTTATATATGATTAATAAAAGAATTTGTGCCTTTCACTAACTTTTCTCAGCTAGTACTTGGCTATGCAAGGTACTTTTCCGTATATAGTCTTAAGTCAAGAACTTTTTAATAGTAGCGAGATGAACATAGAGAACACACAAGTACAGATGCGGAAGGGGATCCTGGAGTTTTGCATCCTTCACATCATCTCCCGTGGGGAAGTGTATGCTTCTGACATGTTGCAGGAGCTTACCTCTGCTAAGATAATGGTAGTAGAAGGTACATTGTACCCTTTGCTTACACGGCTGCGCAAAGCCGGACTGGTAGATTACAAATGGGTTGAATCCAGCTCAGGCCCTCCACGTAAATACTACACGCTTACCGAAGAGGGACATAACTTTTTAAAGGGACTGCAAAGTACATGGGATGAACTGGTCGGTTCCACCAATCAAATTATTTCCAACATCACGCAAAACGGGCAAACAAAATGAAAAAGAACATCAGCATAAACATCAGCGGGATCATCTTCCATATAGAAGAGGATGGCTACGACAAGCTGAAAGGCTATCTTGAATCTATTTCGACCTATTTTTCCACCTTCGAAGACAGCAAGGAGATTATCGCAGATATTGAAAGCCGAAT
Organism: uncultured Imperialibacter sp.; assembly: GCA_965651695.1. Classification (GTDB taxonomy): domain Bacteria; phylum Bacteroidota; class Bacteroidia; order Cytophagales; family Cyclobacteriaceae; genus Imperialibacter. Next base: position 52,369 of record CBFGTI010000005.1, read on the forward strand.
CGCCGAAATATTTCTCGATAAGCTGAATAAAGAAGGGAAGCAGGTGGTTTCGCTCGAAAATGTAAATAGCCTGATCAGCACCATGGGTACTGTGGCCGATTTTGAAGCTATTGAAGACATTCAGGAAAAAGTGGCACCCGAAAGCACCACCTCTAAAGAAGAGGCTAAAGAAAACACCTTTGAAGAACCGGCTGCAGGTGCAAAACCGGCAGGCAAACGCCTTTTCCGCGACCTCAACCGCAAGGTAATAGCGGGTGTGGGTAGCGGCATTGCCCACTATTTCGGCATCGACCCCATGTGGGTTCGGCTGCTTTTCATTCTTCTGTTCTTCAACTTCTTTTTGCCTGGCCTTAGTGGCGCAGCCCTTATCGCCTACATTATTATGTGGATAGTAGTGCCCGGCTCAAGCACGCTGGAAGATGATAAGAAGGTGAAAAAGATGTTTCGAAACCCCGACGACCGGGTGCTTGGCGGTGTGGCAAGTGGTGTAGCGGCCTACTTTGGTGCCGATATCACCGTGATACGCCTGCTTTTCGTGTTGTCGATATTCCTGGGTGGCACCGGCTTTTTCATCTACATTATTTTGTGGATTATAACACCACTCGCACGCACCATTACCGAAAAAATGCAAATGCAAGGCGAGCCGGTTACGCTTTCCAATATCGAAACCAATATTAAGTCGAGCCTCAATGTAAAAGAGGGCGAAGAAAGCCCGCTGGTTAAAATACTGCTGTTCCCGTTCAGGCTGGTAGCCGTTGTTATTAATGGGCTAGCCAGGTTCCTCGGACCCGCCTCCAAAGTACTTGTAGATATCATCAGAGTACTTGTAGGCTTGATCTTCAGCGTTACCGGCCTATCGATCATGATTGCCATAGCAGTTACGTCCGCAATGTTCCTGGGGCTAACTATCGGCTGGTGGGATTGGGTTCAGGTAGACGGCGTGCCCGTGGAGATATTCCAGCAATCGATACCTGCCTTTGCTGTGCTGGGATTGTTCCTTACCATATTCATCCCCGCACTTGGATTTACGCTGGCCGGTGTGAGCATCATTGCCCGCAGGAGGCTGGGCAAGCCCTACCTTGGCTGGAGCCTGTTTGGCTTGTGGATCATCAGCCTTGTAATGGTGAGCTTTACCATACCGCGCATTGTAATGGACTTCCGGTCAGACGCCATTCACACCGAAACAAAAACGTACGACCTGGCTGGTAAAACCGCCTTGCTTACAATGACGGAGGAAGACAAAAGACGATGGGATGAGTGGAAACGGGGCTATGAGGCGGTGGAGCTCCGCCTGCGTGGCCACGACGACTCAGTGTACAGGCTGGTAATGGACTACGAAGCACGTGGAAAAGACAGGTCTGCCGCTCTTGAAAATGCACAGATGGTCAGCTACGACTTCAGCATGCAAGACTCCGTTTTCACTTTTGCCTCAAAGCTCAAATTCAAAGAAAATGCAAGTTTCAGAGGTCAAAACCTCGACATGACCCTGTACATACCTTACTACCAGCCTTTTATGATGGACGAAGAGCTGTCGGACATACTGCGCAACACCATCTACCGTAGCGGCTATTCTGTCAGACAAATGGAAGGAAATGTATGGGTGTTTACCGAAGATGGCCTTAAATGCCAAACCTGCGAGCAGTATGAAGATGATGACTACAGCTCAAACAGCGGAAGCCGAACGTTCGACAGCGACCCGCTAACTTTCAGCTTTACCGGCTACGACGAAATTGAAGCAGGGGGCATCTTCAAATTCTATATAAAGCAAGGCGAATACAAAGATATCGAGATAACCGGCAGCGAACGCTGGCTCGACAAGGTTTCCGTGAGGCAGTCTAATGGTGTGCTGCGGTTCGACGTAAGCGGCCGAAGCTGGAACTGGGGCGACGACTGGGATGCCGGCGACAAGATCTACGTTTATCTGACCACACCACAACTCGAATCGCTGGAGTTGTCCGGAGCCTCCGAAGCTTACCTGGAGGGTTTCCAGGCCAACCGTATGTCGCTGGATTTCTCCGGGGTTGCATCGGCTGATATGGATATTGACGCATCCAGCCTTACCATAGATATGGACGGTGGCAGCAAAATTACCCTACGAGGCAGTGTAAACGAGCTTACTGCCGATGTCGAAGGCGCGGCCTCGCTGGATGCATTCGGAAGCGAGGTACGATATGCCGAAATAAACACTTCGGGAGCAGCAAGAGCCAAAATAAATGCCATGGTGGAACTAAAAGCCGAAGCTACCGGCGCCAGCACCCTCACCTATCGGGGCGATGCCCGCACCGACATAAGGCGGTCAGGCGCAGGCTCAGTGCGAAAAGACTAGTACAAAAGTTGAAGGTTAACGGTTACAGTTATTTGTGGGTGCCCATTAACCAATAACATTTAACTATTAACCGTTCCTAAAGATCATTTGCCCAATTTTCAAGTCCAAAAAAGCCGGATGCCGTAAGGCGTTCGGTTTTTTTATTCCTGCCCATCTTACAAGCGGCAGGCCCAATGCCAATAATTATTCAGACCTTCGCGTTTTCTTCAAAAAAACCCACGGGCTAATCAGCTGTAACTGATAATGGCGAAATCGCGCAAAATTTTCAACGACCCTCTTCTCACATCTCCCATTGATCTCTGGCTGTCGCCGCTTCGGGCATTTATTTCCAGGCAAACCACCAGCGGTATTGTGCTGTTTGCTGCCGCGGTAGTAGCTCTGGCTTTATCCAATTCGCCTTTTGCTGAAGACTATCATCACATATGGGAGCATACGTTTTCTATCGGCTTCGACGATTTTATCATCAGCAAAAACCTGCACCATTGGATCAACGATGGTTTGATGGCGGTTTTCTTTTTTGTGGTGGGGCTTGAGTTGAAAAGAGAGATAATAGCCGGTCAGCTTTCCGATCCACGCAATGCGGTGCTCCCAATAGCAGCGGCAGTGGGAGGCATGGCAGTGCCTGCAATTATTTACCTCTTCTTTAACACCAGCGGCACAGCAACCGATGGCTGGGGAATCCCGATGGCCACCGACATTGCATTTGCGCTCGGCATTATCTACCTGCTTGGAGATAAAGTGCCACTATCGCTTAAGATCTTTCTCACCGTACTTGCCATTGTAGATGACCTCGGAGCCGTGCTGGTGATTGCTTTTTTCTATACATCCGATATTTCGTTTGTCAGCCTGGGCTATGGCGCACTTTTTTTGGCCATACTTATCGGGTCCAACCTCGTGGGCATCCGAAGCACAGTGTACTTTGGCGTAATAGGCATTGCCGGGCTTTGGCTGGCGTTTTTGCTATCGGGTGTGCATGCTACCATAGCTGCCGTGCTTGCCGCTTTTACTATTCCTGCCAAAGTAAAGGCCAGTGATGTTTTCTTCCTGAAGCGGGTGCGCATACTTTCCGAAGAGTTTGAAAAAACGGATAAAAACAACTCTCCCCTGCTAACTCCCAATGAGCTTCAGATACTCGAAGAGTTTCGCGATGTTTCCAAAAAGGCGCTTACACCGCTACAGCGGCTCGAAAGCTCACTCCACCCTTTTGTGGCGTTTGTGGTGATGCCGGTGTTTGCCCTGGCCAACGCCGGTGTAACCTTCGGCGGCGATTTTACCGACCTTATCCAGACACAGGTATTTTTGGGTGTCTTTCTCGGGCTCGTGGCAGGCAAATTCGGAGGCGTGGTGCTGATTTCCAAACTACTGGTATGGACCAAGCTTGCCAAGTTGCCAATGGGCGTCAATTGGCGGCATATGTACGGAGCCGCGCTGCTGGCAGGCGTGGGCTTTACCATGTCGCTTTTCATCTCCGAGCTTGCCTTTATCGAAAAGGCCTATATACTTCAAGCCAAAATGGGTATACTTATGGCTTCTTTTGTAGCAGGCATCGGAGGATTTCTGCTCCTCAATTCCACCAAGCGCCAAACCGGCACGACACCCGACGCACCGCCTGTAAAAAAATTCGATTAGCAGATCAGTCCTTCCCGAAGCGCCACACTTACCAGGTGGGGAGTGTTGCTTACATTAAGCTTGCGAAGCAGGTTGCTCTTATGCTTGGCCACCGTGAGTTCGCTTATAAAAAGGATTTCAGAAATTTCTTTGGCGCTGTAGCCAAAAGAGAGTTGCTCCACGATCTCCTTTTCTCTCCTTGTTAGCTGATTTGGCTGCTCCAGCTTTGGCTGCTCCAGCTTAGGCTGCTCCAGCTTATGCTGCTCTGTCATGGCGTTTTCACTTTTAGTACACTACCTTATGACGAATCGCAGAAAAGGTCACCCGCCTTTTTTCAAATACTTGATTCCCCTACTTATATTTCGGTATTTTAGGTGACCTTTTGCATTTTTGATCATAACACAATAACCGGAATGGATGAAACCCTAATTGCCTCCCTTCAGCACGGAGACATGAAAGCGCTCGAAACACTTTACATCAAATACCGGCAAGATTTTCTGGCTATGATTACAAATAAATACCGGCTAACCCATGACGACGCACGTGATGTGTACCAGGTAGCTACGCTACGGCTGTACAATAACGTGGTGAAGGGAAAGGTAACGATGATGCACGACAGCATTAAACCCTATCTGTTTAGCATTGGCCTTAATGTGTACAAAGAGATGGTTCGCGCCGAAATGCGGGTGCCCTTGCGGCAAAGCCCGCTCGAATGGGCCGAAGAAAAAATTGACGATCACGAAGAAAAAGATGCGGCTCTGTTGAGGGAAGGCCTGCTGGAGGCTACGAAAAGGGCAATTGAAAAGCTGGGAGATCCCTGCAAAAGCATGCTCACCAAGTTCTATTATTTCAAAGCCAGCATGCAACAACTGATGCAGGAATTTGGCTATAAAAATGAAGCAACTGCCAAGAACAAAAAGTATAAATGCCTGCAGCAATTGAGAGAAATGCTGCACTACGAAAAGGTTAAAATGGCCATCGCTTAAGTTGAGAAAAATGGAAGAGAAAGACATAGCGCTTATTGACCAGTTCCTTAGCGGTGAGCTTTCTGAAGCTGAAATGGCGGCTTTCCGGCAGAGGCTGGCAACCGACAAAGAATTCGAAAAACTGTACGAAGACTTGAGATATATACAGCATGGTTTACAGCAGGCTGAGCTGGAAAAGGCCTGGAAGACCATACAACATACAGAAGCCCGGCTGGCAGCTGCCGGGCAGTCCCGCCCGCTGGGATGGAAGGTGTGGCTCCCGGTAGCCGCTTCTTTTGCTTTGCTGCTGTTGGCTGCATGGTTTTTTCTGTTGAAGCCACCGGCGCCAGACGAGCTGTTTGCGCAATACTTTGAGGTGTATCCCAATGTGGAGGCCCCGATTTACCGCGACAGCAGCAGCTCCGACAGCCTTACTAACAAAGATCTGGCCTTCCGGCGCTATGCCGCCTCCGATTTTACCGGAGCCATCGTACTTTTCGAAAGCATCGAAAACAAAGATGAAGGCACCCGTTTTTACCTGGGCATTAGCTACCTGGCCCATGGAGATGCCCAAAAGGCGATTGAAGTGCTAAAAGATGTGAAAAGCGGGGCTGTACAATACAATACCCAGATTGACTGGTTCCTGGCGCTGGCGCTGATAAAAGATAAACAGGTAGAAGACGCCAAAGAACTGCTGGAAGAGCTGGCCGTGTCCGGAACGGCTTACGAACAACGGAGCAAAGAGCTTTTAAAAGCATTATAAACACCCCCGGGGATACCACTTTTTCGAAAAAATCCCCATTTGTCTACCCTATTGTTTCGCGCAGGTTTACTAAGCGCTATATTGATGCGTGCTAAGGGGACATCCTCTTACTGTCTTATTTAGTTGTTGTGCATGTATACGACCTCCCGAAAGTTGGCTTTGTGGGCCTTGTTTACTTTTTATTTCTTTAAAGGATATTCGTCAACGCCGAATCTTCAGCTGAAAGCCGATGCACTTTTGGCTCAAAGGAGCTATAATGAAGCAGCGGCTTTGTACGAGAACTTGCTTTCTTCAAAAGCTACCGCCCCCTCGCAAAATGCCTACTATTACCATCAGCTTGCGAAGATCAGCCTGCAAACGAGGGATTTCGACCGTGCCCTTCAATTACTGTTGACCGGCCGTTCCCACCTCAGTCCCAACCGGCAAGACTCGCTGCATGTGGAAAACTACTTTCTGCACGGCCTTTATTATTACGATACCGAGCAGCCAAAGCAGGCTATGCTCCACTTTGAGCAGGCGCTTGACCTGGCAAAAAAGGTACACGGCAACACCAGCAGGCAGGTGGCGCTAAACCTCCTGTGGATAGGAAATGTGTATGCGCATAAGTTTTTTCAGATACCCATGGGGCTGCAGTATTACGAGGAAGCGAATAAGCTTGCCCGGCATTTGAGCGAAGAAGAGGCTGCGTTTCTTGCTTACAACTTTGCACGGGTACACCAGACAAGAAACGACATAGAAACTTCCGTAATCTACCTGAAAAGGGCGGAAGCCTTTTATTCTTCCCAACCGTTCTATGGAGCAGAATTGGCCGACTGCTACAACCTCCGGGCTTTGGATTATATGTACCGGGGCGATACCACACGTTTTTTTGCGTACGAGGAATTGGCGATAAGTACTGTACAAAAAACAGGGCAAGGGCGCTACAAGCTTACCAAATATCACGACAACATGGGGGCGGTAAGCAAGTTTACCGGCAATTGCAGCGCAGCACTCGGCTACTATAAAAAAGCCCTTAACTCGGCCGTAAATTCAAAATACAACCAGGCCAGCATTTCCAACACCTATCTCAACCTGGGTGAGTATTTTGGCGACTGCGAAGGCAAACTGGACTCAGCCATATTTTATTTAAAAGAATGCCTTGCCATAAGAAAAAGTGCCTACGGAGAAAAGCACTCTGAGACGTCGACGACGTATTTGCATTTGGCGCAATACTACGCTTCCTCGGGTTTAATTGACTCAGCACTTTATTTCAACCAGCAGGCCCTGATGTCTGAGGCGCACCATTTTGACGCCACGGATATCACCGAAAATCCCGTTTCACTCGGGGTGGGCTATGGTCTTGAACTAGTTGGGGCCTTACATATCAAATCGAAGCTCCTGGCCAGTAGGTTCGAGGAAAAAAAGAATATTACTGACTTAGAGCTAGCTTTCCAAACGCTTTTAAGAGCAGACAGTTTGCTTACCGTACACAGGCAAAGCTTTTACTGGCAAGAGTCAAAACTCACTTATCGTGCTACGCTCAGAAGTATTTACTCCCGTGCATTAGCATATGGGCTAAAGCTATTTGAGAAAACACAGAGCCGGTTGGTAATAGAGCAGTGTTTTTATTTAATGGAAAACGCCCGCTACAGCCTGCTGTTGGAAGACATCAGCGATATGCGTGGCAATAAACATAAGCGCGAGCTCCACTTGAAAAAAGAAATGGCTGCACTTTCGCAGAAACTGCAAACGCTGCCTGAGAATATCGACCTGACAAAGGCCATTGTTGCCAAAAAAGATAGCGTAAAACAACAATTGCAGGCGTATTACGACAGCCTCGGCTCGTCGGGGAATGTATTCAAGAACTTTACACTCGCTAGTGTTTTGGACGACTGCAGTGAATTTCTCGACGATCAAACGCTGGTGTTGAGCTTCTTTGCAGCAGAGGATGCTATTTATACCATTACCATTTCACATGACGATGTCGATTTTTATGCGTTAAAAAGAGATGATGAACTTAATTCTTATCTGAAGAGCTATAAACAGCTGGTTAGTAATGTGCCTCAAAAAAATTCAGCTAACGGGCTGTCGGCTTACCTAAAAAACGCTTCGCACCTCTCCAGCATCTTATTGCCAGCAGCGATAGAACAATACCCGAAACTCATTGTCATTGCCGATGGGCCTGTTACTAACCTCCCTTTCGAAGCCCTCTTTTCCGAAAAACCTGATGCTGCCTGCAAGGGCTATCACTGCTTGCCTTACCTGGTAAAAAAAACAGCGGTTGAATATTGGTTCTCATATTCCGTGGTGAGGCAGTTTTTACAATTCGCCTCCCGTGCGGAACAGGGGAGATTGCTGGGAATAGCCCCGGAATATGCAAATGAGCTTGATATTTTACCAGGTGCCGCCAGGGAAATAGCCGATCTTATCGAATATGGTGCAGATGTATTGAAGGGCAGCACTGCTACCAAACAATCGTTTCTGCAAGAAGTTGGCAACTATGATGTAATTCATCTGGCAGCCCATGCCAAAGCCGATACAGTAGACGGCCTTAACAGTTACATTGATTTTTCCAGAAAACCCGACGACCGACTCTATGCGTATGAGCTTCTGAGTATGCCATTTAATCCCCGCCTGGTGGTGCTCACCGCCTGCGAAACCGGTGAAGGGGAGTTGAAAACAGGCGAGGGAGTTTATAGTCTCGGCCGGGCATTCACCGCAGCCGGTGCCAAGGGGTTGATACTCACCGCGTGGAAAATCCCGGATGACGCCACAGCCAAACTGGTTAAGTTGTTTTACAGCCATTTTTTGGCCGGAGATCCTCCGGCCGCAGCCTTGCAAAAATCCAAAACGGAATTTCTTCAGGAGCAAGACAATTTTACCGCCCACCCCTATTTCTGGAGCTCCCTCTATTTTGTCGGTCACTATTCAGCCGAAAGCAATGTTCTTAAGAAGGTCAGCGGTGCCGTTGCGGGGGGATTGGCACTGCTTATACTGGCAATAATATTTTTCGCAGTTAAGGCAAAGGCCAGAAGGAGATCGGAAAATCTCCTCCTTTAAACGCTTACTGCAGGTTTCTTTAATGAGAATGATCTGCCTCTCCCGGATGACAGTCCTCTACATTTGCGTGCCCCCCGTTGCTCACCGGATCAAGATCGTAAGCGACCATCACATTTCCGACGCAAACATTCCGGAAAGCCGGGTTTCCGGCCTGATCGGCAATGTGCTGGCAATCTTCAAGCGATACCAGGTTAGTATTTACAAAGGGAAAATAGCAAGGTTCAATCCCTTCATTACCTGACGTGTCAATTGTCTTGTTATAAATTTTCAGCCAGCCCATAATCATTTTCTTTCCTGAAGAGAGATTCATGCTTTTCTGGTGTGTATGGGATTGTCCTGTGTCATGCGTATCACACGGACACAGCTTTTTGCCTTCAAATTCTTTAAAGTAGTCTTTGAAGTATAAGTCATCGGGCAGGTTTTCCCGTAGCATAAGCGTGTTGGGGTCAATCACCGCCTGCATTTCGAGCAGAAGCCTGAAAGCATCTATCTGCCCCTCCACATACAAGTCTTGCTCGGGCTGTTGCTCTTCCTGTGGTTTGTCCCCACCGTTGCAGCTCATCAAAAAAATAAAGGCCGCTGAAGTTAAAAGTTTCGATCTCATGGTAATCAGATTTATGGTTGTTTAGTAAAAGCTGTTTCGAGATGGCCTCCAAAAATTGTGTAATCGAGGCTTCAAAGCTAATTTAGTTGATAACCTGCTATTTAATGACATTTATTCCAAAAGGTCACCGCCACGGTCGAACTGTGTGGCAACAGCCAGGGGCATTTTCAAGTGCTCTGCAGGAGCCTTAAGCCAAGAAATCGGCCTTTTAAACCTTAAACCCTAAACTTTTAAACCTTTGCGTTCAACTTCCCACCTCTTTTTTGTAAACTGTGCATCGAATAACCAACCATGAAGCAACTTAAACACCTATCGACTTAAAGTCCTACTGACTTAAAGACTTACTGACTTACCGACTTAAACACTATGTCTACTTTTCAGATTAAAGAAGTACCCGAAGAATATGATGTCGTAATTGTTGGCTCCGGCGCTGGTGGCGGCATGGCTGCTAAGGTACTCACCGAAGCAGGCGCCAAGGTGCTGATGCTCGAAGCCGGCCCCCATTTCGACTCCTCCGAAGGCGATATGTTCAAATGGAACTACTCCTCACCCCGCCGTGGTGGCGGCAGTGCCAAAAGGCCATTCGGTGAGTTTGACGCTGCTTACGGCGGCTGGGAGATCGACGGCGAGCCTTATACCCGCAATCCGGGCACGGAGTTCGACTGGTTTCGCTCCCGCATGCTGGGCGGCCGTACCAACCACTGGGGGCGCATCTCCCTCCGCTTCGGCCCCAACGACTTCAAGCGCAAAAGCATTGACGGCCTTGGCGACGACTGGCCGATCTCCTACGACGATATTAAACCCTACTACGATAAAGTAGACCAGTTTGTGGGCATCTTCGGTACCAAAGAAGGCATTTACAACGAACCCGACGGTATCTTTATGCCGCCACCAAAACCTCGGGGCTACGAACTGCTCATCAAAAAAGCCTGCGACGAAATCGACATTCCGGTTATTCCGTCGCGGCTTTCCATATTAACACAGCCCCTCAACGGCCGTCCACCCTGCCACTACTGCTCGCAGTGTAACCGCGGATGCAGTACACATTCCAACTTCTCCTCCCCTTCCGTGCTCATACGGCCGGCGCTAGCCACTGGCAACCTCACCGTGCAAAACAACGCCATGGCCCGCGAGGTTACTACCGACAAGGAAGGCAAGGCCACGGGCGTAAGCTTTGTGAACAAGGAAGACGGGCTCGACTACCACGTAAAAGGCAAAGTAGTAATACTGGCTGCCAGCGCCATGGAGTCGGCACGCATCATGCTCAACTCCAAATCGGCCGCCCACCCCAACGGCATTTCCAACAGCAGCGGCGTAATGGGCCACTACATCACCGATTCTACAGGAGCCTCCCGATCGGCGCTCATACCCGCGCTTATCGACGGCATTCCGCACAACGAAGACGGCGTAGGCGGCCTGCACCTCTACATTCCCTGGTGGATCGACAACAAAAAGCTGGATTTCCCACGCGGCTACCACATCGAAATGTGGGGCGGCCGGGGCATGCCGGGCTACGGCTACATGTGGGGCATTCACACCATGAACAAACACCTGGGCGAAATAGACGGACAACCCCGTGCCAGCGGTGGCGGCTACGGAGCACAGCTGAAGCAGGATGCCCGCAGGCTTTATGGCGCCACTGTGGGCTTCTCAGGCCGCGGCGAGGCCGTGGCAGTGTACGAAAACTACTGCGAAATAGACCCCAACGTGGTCGACCAGTGGGGTATACCCGTGCTGCGGTTCAACTACAAATGGAGCGACCACGAAATAAAGCAGGCCAAACACATGCAGGATACCTTTGAGGAGATTATCGACACCATGGGCGGCATACCCACCGGGCCAAAACCGGGCAAAGACACCAACTACGGCATCGCTGCACCCGGCCGCATTATCCACGAGGTGGGCTCCACCCGCATGGGCAAAGACCCCAAAGCCAGCGTGCTGAACGAATACTGCCAGGCCCATGAAGCCAAAAACGTGTTTGTGTGCGACGGCGGGCCTTTTGTGTCGCAGGCCGACAAAAACCCCACGTGGACGATCCTTGCTTTAGCGTGGCGCACCTGCGACTACATCATCGATCAAATGAAACAACAAAACCTGTAACTACCATGGAACCAATTAGCAGAAGAGATTCACTCAAATACATTACGCTGGCCTCAATTTCGGCGGGGGCACTCATTGGTTGCGAGCCGGGCAAGGAAGCAGATCATGGACACGAGCACCCTGCCGAAGTGCCCGAAGGCTATACCAACCTCTCCGAAGACGCACTGAAGCTGCTGAACGAGAAGTTTTTTACCGACGACGAGCGTGAGCTGGTGCGGGTGATGGCCAACCTGGTGATTCCGGCCGACGACCGCTCGGGCAGCGCCGAAGATGCCAACACCACGGCGTTTATTGAATTTACGCTGCTCGACCGCCCCTATATGCAAACTCCTGTGCGTGGCGGTCTGCGCTGGATCAACCTCGAAAGCACCCGGCGGTTTGGCAAGGCATTTACGGCATGTGCCGAGGCAGAGCAAAAGCAGATACTCGACGACATTGCCTATCCGGATACCGCCAAACCCGAGATGAGCCAGGGCGTTGCTTTCTTCAACACCTTCCGTGGACTGGTGCTCACCGGCTTTTTCTCCAGCAAAATGGGGGTAGAAGACCTGCAGTACATGGGCAACAAACCCACAGCCTGGAACGGCGCCCCGCAGGAGTGGCTTGATAGGTTGGGTGTGAGTTACGAGAGTTAGTCGCCCCCCACAGCTGCCCTGGTTGGTCTTGTGACCAACCAGCAGCCATCGCCACTCCTTCGGTGTCTTCCAGCGGCGACCCGGTTGGAAACACTGAGGATTGGATGACCTCTGCTAAGAGAATATTCAATACTCAACGCTCAATGTTCAATGGGGAAACGCAGGCCGCACAGGTTGAGCGACTGATCATCATCGTTTATAACGAGGATGGTCGAGGTTGGCGATTGCATCGCCGTTTACAAATATATACCCATCCCTAGTCATCACCCCTTCACATTCAAAGGGAAAAGCCCGGGCCGCACTACGCACTCTCATCAACATCGTTAACTGTCCGTCCAGGATGATTAGGTACAAATTGAAAACTGACGAAATGCGGATGAAAACGCTGCGTAAAGGCGGATCGGGGCTCCTTTCCTTCAAAACAATTCTTGTTTCCCGGAAAAATGGCTTCGGTACCTTATTACGCCGCGTCGTAATGCTGCATCAAAGCAATTTTCTGCCTTTGCGCGACGGCGTAAGGGCGCTTTACTGCTTTTGTCCCTTAAAACACGTTGTGTTTTGGCGAAATATAGGCTTGACTCCCCTCTGCGACGCTGCGTAGAGGCGGATTGAAGCTCAAAACACACTCCGGGAAACTTCTTGAGCGATTTTCCAGCACTAATCCCGCTTTACAACGTTTCGCCATGGCCATTGAAGAGTGTTTACCGAGGCCTAAAACAACTTTCTCCAGCCACCCTTTTACTTCCTGCCCCTTTCCCACCCAAAAAATATTTCCTATTTTACAAGATGATATGGCACAGCCTTACTAATTCATTCCGGCAGGACTGAAAGCTTTTTACCGATTACCCATAATTTATTTCGCTTTTTTAAATGGGCAGTTGAGGTATCATACTTATATCGCAACAGTTTTGAGTAGCAGCACTAGTATAAACAACAGCCAGCCCAAAAAAACACTGATCAGCATTCTGATTGTGCTGGGCATTTTCGTAGGGAACGTTTTGTTTGCCCAAATCCTTCCGGGCACTCCTCTTATCACCAATTACTCTATCGACGATTACCAGGCAGGCTCGCACAACTGGTCGGCTGTGCAAGACAAGGAGGGCGTTTTGTATTTTGGCAATCATTTTGGCGTGCTTGCCTACAACGGCACCCACTGGCAATTGATAGCGCAGCCCGCAAACAAAACTCTCATCCGCTCGCTTGCCATCGACAGCAAAGGAACTATCTACGCTGGTTGTCAAAACGACTTCGGGTTCCTTCAAAAAGGCCACAACGGCCAGTTCGCTTTCGTCAGCCTGCTGAATACAGTACCTGAAGATGACCGCAACTTCAGCGATGTCTGGCGCATTGTAGTCACCCCCGAGGCCGTTTATTTTCACACGGCAACCCGGTTGTTTCGCTACAGCCAGGGGGAAATGTCGGTGCTGAAGGCAAAAAACAATTTCGAGTACATTGCAGCCATCAACGACAAGCTGTATATAGCCGAGAAAGACCTGGGGCTGCACCTGCTTAACGGCGACACACTCCTAAGCCTCCCCGAAGCCGGCCTGCTGAGGTCGCGGCAAGTCCAGTTTCTTCTTCCCCTGGCAAAAGACAACCTGCTTGCCGGCACCCTGAATGATGGTCTGTATGTATTCGACGGAAAACAAGTGACCAGATGGGAAACCGAAGCAGCTGCCGGGCTACGGGAGAACAAAATCAAGTCGGGATACTTAATGAGTAATGGCAATTATGCCATTGGCACTATTCACAACGGCCTGTATGTAATTGATAAAGAAGGAAAGCTGGTTTTGCACCTGAACGAAGAAAAGGGCCTGCAAGACAATCTCGTTAACTATGTAAAGGAAGACAACACCGGCAATCTGTGGCTGGCCACCGACAACGGGATCGATTTTGTTGAAGCCTCCTCGCCTTTTTCGTACCTCGATGGCAAAAGTGGCGTGTCGGGCTCTGTATATGCGGTGTCAGTTGCCGACAATAAAATGTTTGCCGGCTCGGCCAAGGGACTGCTCTTTCGGCCTTTGCAAAATATACTGGAAGCAGATTTCGAAGTGTTCCAAAACCTGAGCCAGCCTACCTGGAGCATCACACCCATCGACAACGAAATAATTGTAGGCAACCACAGTGGCACCTTCAGCATTCGCAACAGCAGCCTCGTGCAACTCACCGACTACCCCGGCGGTTGGACTTACCAACTGCTGGAAAACGACGACAGGTATATGATTGGCGGCTACTATTATGGCCTTCTCCTTTTCAAAAAAGTAAATGGCTTTTGGCAGTTTTCGCACCGGATAGAGAGGTTCGACGAATCTTCGCGCGTGATTGGGCAGGCGAATGATGGCACCATCTGGATTGCACATGGATACAAAGGGGTTTTTAAGGTCGAATTGGATAAATCACTCCGGAGGGCCGCCAACGTAACGTTCTACGACCAGTCCAAAGGCTTTCCTTCGAACATCTTCATCAGCGTTTTCAAAGTTCGCAACGAGATCCTTTTCGGCACCGAGAAAGGGATTTACCATTACGACCCGGCTACCGACAGCATGAAAGTCCATCCTCACTACAAAGAGATTTTCGGTACAAATACACACATAAGGCAGCTGCAGGAGGATGAAGAAGGAAACACCTGGTTTGTAGCCGGGGATGAAAAAAACGACCAGACGGGTATACTCCGGTTCAGCCACGACGGTTCTTTCAAACTTACCTATACGCCTTTCCAGCGGCTAAAAGGTAAGCATGTGCCGGGGTTTGAAAACTTCACTTTTGCTGGCAACAATGTGCTGATCGGCAGCAAAAACGGAATAATTGTTTTAAACAAATCGACCAAAGCCAATTATACCGACGAATTCCAGGTAGTATTGCACGAGGTGAAAACAACCGGCAACGATTCCCTGTTATATGGCACGGTATTCCCTCAGCCCGGCGAGGCAAAGACTGAAGTGCAAGAACGAGCCCCTGTGCTTCCCTACGAGTTGAATGCACTAAGTTTTAGCTTTTCAGCTCCGTATTACACGGAACCCGACAAGATCCGTTACAGCTACTACCTGCAGGGCGTCGATAACGATTGGTCGCCCTGGGCAACCAGCAACTCCAGGGAATATACCAACCTGCGAGAAGGGGCCTACAGCTTCAGGGTAAAGGCGATGAATGTGTATGGCATTGAAAGCGGCGTAAGAGAATATGCTTTTGCAGTGTTACCACCCTGGTACCGTACCACCTGGGCCTATGGCGGTTATGTGCTGCTCGCTATCATCACGCTACTTGCGCTTAACCAGTGGAAAAATTATCGTTTTAAGATTGAAAGAAAGAAAATAAGACTGGAGCAGCTGCAGCAAAAACGCCTGGAGCACGCCGAAAAGATTAAAGAAAAGCTGGAAGTAGAAAACCAGATCATGAACATTAACAAAGAGAAACTTGAGGGTGAACTGGCCACCAATGCGGTGTTTCTTGTACAGGTAAACGAAAAGATGATTTCCGTGAGAGAAAGACTTGCCGAACTGAAGAAACAGTCGACGCCCGAAATCCGGAAAAAACTTGACAACATTATTGTTGAAATAAACAAAGACATCGAGAGTGAAGATGCCTGGAAGGATTTTTTGAGGTATTTCAACCAATCGCACCACGATTTCCTGCACCGGCTGCACACTGCTTACCCGGACCTCACAAGCGTCGACATAAAATTGTGTGCTTTTTTGCGCATGAATCTTTCCAGCAAACAAATTGCTTCACTTATGAACATCACGTTGCGGGGCGTAGAGGCCGGCAGATTGCGGATACGCAAAAAACTGCAACTTGATCCCGCCACTAACCTTACCGACTTTATAGTAAAGTTCTAGCATTCGAAAAATTGAGCGGGCCACTGCCCATGTGGTAGTAAAATGGTAGTGCTGTAGTAGCTGTGTGAGGCCCCTGTTTTTGCGCGCAAACGATTGAATGACCTACTTGTAGCTTGCTTAAACTACACACAAATCTTAGAAAGTTATGCGTATTAACACAATCATCAATGCAGAAATAAGGAGTGCGCTGCGCACTGTCAAATTGCTGCTGGCTGCAGTGGTTGTTCTGATGACAGGAACAAACCTGCGAGCGCAATGCCCTTCAGTGATATGGGCAGACGAATTTACCGGCTCCTCGCTTGATCTCAACAAATGGAGCTATCAAACAGGCGACGGCTGCGCCGAAGGAATATGCGGGTGGGGCAACAACGAACTTCAAACCTACCAAACAGCCAATGTAACCGTAAACAACGGCCAGATGACGATAACTGCCAAAAAGGAAAGGATTAAAGCCAAAAATTACACCTCCGGAAGAATTCGTACCATCAACAAGGGCGACTGGACGTACGGCAGGTACGAAGCGCTTATCCGGCTGCCTGCAGGGCAGGGCCTATGGCCGGCATTTTGGATGCTGCCAACCGATGAGGTATACGGCGGTTGGCCACAAAGCGGCGAAATCGATGTGATGGAGTTTATCGGCAGGGAGCCCTCACAAACCCTCGGCTATATCCACTACGGAGATCCCTATCCAAACAATCAGAGCCAGGGCAATAAATTCGTAAAGCATTCGGGTGAATTTCCCGGCGTTTGGCACGAATTTGCCATAGAATGGGAGCCGGGAGTTATCAGGTGGTTTGTGGACGGCATTTTATTCTCAACCAAAACTGCCGCTGACGTGTCTCCCGCCCACTGGCCGTTCGATCAGCGTTTCCACATTATAATGAACATAGCAGTTGGTGGAAATTTAGGCGGGCCAGTCGACGACAGCATTTTTCCAGCCGCCATGGATGTAGAATATGTGCGGGTTTACGACGGCTTCAAACCATATATCTCAGGCAACCGGACGGTGTCAAACCAGGCGTCAGGCCAAACTTATACCATTGGGAACGTGCCTTCCAACACCAATGTGAGCTGGTCGGTACCCGCTGGGGCAACCATAGTGTCGGGGCAGGGCACACCCACTGTAACGGTCAACTGGGGAACCACCAGCGGTAATGTAACGGCGGCATTTTCAAACGGCTGCAGCGGCCAAACACTTGCTATCGATGTGCTTGTAGAACCCGCCTACATCAAAGACTTCACTTTCGAAAACTTCGACAACCCCGGAGCTATAACGTTTTCCTCCAGCACAGGCACTCATAGCGAAGTAAGCAACCCCGCACCAAACACAGTCAATTCGTCAGCTACTTCAGGCAAATACATTCGGAATTCAGCTGAACAATACGACGTGCTTGTCTATAATCCCAATTCAACAGTACCGGATGCCTCCCAGTACACTAGCAAAGCCAGAAAATTTGTGATGGATGTACTCACGTCTGCCCCCGTTGGCACAGAGATCCTTCTGCAACTGGAAACAGCCGACGCCACCTCGTCTAATTACCCTACAGGCCGCCACAGCAGGTATATCGGGAAAGTCACACAAAATGAATCTTGGGAAAGAATGGAGTTCAACCTTCTGGACAGACCCGACGGCGGAGCTTCCAATACTGGCATTACCAACATGATCCTGCTTTTTGCCTCCAATACATTTACTGGCGACACTTACTACTACGACAACTTTGACAGCTATAAAGCAGACGACGGCTCCGGCGGAAGTAATGCGGCACCCACTGCAACCGTTACCTCGCCGGCGGACGGAGCTACCTTTACCACGCTGGATCCCATTTCCCTTTCGGCCACGGCTTCGGATAGTGATGGCTCGGTAAGCCAGGTGGAATTCTTCGTAAACGGGCAGTCGGCCGGCGTTGACGCCTCATCGCCATACCAGGTTTCATACACACCTGCCGCGGATGGCAGCTATTCCCTTACGGCCACGGCCACCGACAACGGCGGTGCAACTGGAACATCGCAGCCAGTTAGCTTTACCGTAAGTACTGGCGGGGGCACGCCGCTGCCGATGACAAACGTAATCAACCTCAGCACAGTGGCGCAAGGGCCGAAAACCAAAGCAGTTGCCGAAGTGGTGGTTACATCATCCAGTGGGGGGGTAAGCGGCGCGCTGGTAGAAGTAAGCTGGTCGGGCGACTACACCGGTACAGCAAGTGGCAGCACGGCTTCAAACGGAGCAGTAACGTTCGAAACGCCATCGATCAGGAATGCCGCCAATTTCACAATAACAATAAACAACATTACCAAAAGCGGATACACCTGGGACCAGGCCAACAGCCAAACCTCGGCAAGCGTGGGCTCGGCGGGGCGATTTGCTGCACCGGAAGTAACCGAAAATCGCGAAACGGGTATTTGGCAGATCGACGCCTACCCCAACCCGGCTTCCGACGTTCTCAACTTCAGGCAAAGCCAGGCGCTGCCGGTTCAAGTCAAGGTGTTCTCGTTTACCGGTCAGGTGCTAATGATAAGGAACGACGACCGCTCCAGGTTTGAAGTGAACGTAAGCAACCTTGCGAAGGGAGTTTACTACTACCACGTTTATCAGGGGGAAGCCGTCTCCATAGGTAAATTTATAAAGGAGTAAGACCCAAAAGCTGATGCAACATCGGGAGAGGCCAAAAGCCTCTCCTTTTTTATTGCTTGTGTACATCCATAAATCAAAGTGCCTGTGCAGTAAAGCCAGCTACTAATGGCATAGTATGCGGCCCCTAACGCCCTCTTAGCCGCAGCGGCAAATGGCACACACAGAAGTGCAGCTTTACGTTTGAAGAACTTAACCAATACCCGCGTCCATTAAAAAATGTAAGCTAAATTTAATAGCGCACCCGTCCATCTTCGGTAACTAAATACTACATTAGAGCGTTTCCCAAGAAATTGCGTATGGGCATTTTTAATTAACTTACAGAATTTGCGCAACTATTACGAAATACTTGGAATTTCTGAAGACGCCGGGCAGAGGGAGATTAAAACAGCCTTCAAAAAACTGGCTGTGCTCTACCACCCCGACAAGCACAATGGCAACCCAGCCACTGAAGAACAGTTTAAAGAAGTAAACATGGCCTACCAGGTGCTTAGCAACCCGGTAAAACGCGCCAATTACGATTACCGCCTCAAATACAGCGTACCCACTTACAGCCCGGCGCCTCCACGGCCTCCGTACCAAAGACCGGTGTATACAAAGAGAAGCGTAAGAAGCGACGATTTCACAAAAGAAGATTTGCGGCGCAACGCCATTGGCACCTTGTGGGCTTTTGGCCTCTCGCTGGTGCTGGCCACCGTGGTAATGGGCGCCATGAAAACCTACACCCACTACCAGGACGTGAAGCTGGCGGCCATGCTGCAAGAGCGCCGAATCGTGTATAACAGCGCCGTAAGCGAGTTTAAGGAAGGAAATATTGAGGAAACGCTCGATATACTGGCTACCTTCAACCAGTTCTACAAAACAGAGGAAGACATCCGCGCTTTTAAAGAGTCGCTGCTTCGCGAACTCATCGAAAAAGGCGACCACCATTTTGAAGCCGGCGAGTACGATCCGGCGCTTCAAAACTACCTGCTTGCTTCCCCCTACCTCATCTACCTGTCGTTCGACTTCCGGCACCGCCTTGCCCGCTGCTACCAGGAAACCCACCAGTTCGAAAAGGCGCTGGACATGTACCGCGACCTGCTGAAAACGGGCCTCCAGAAGCGAATGATACTGATGAACATGGCCCAAATTTACCGCGACGACCTCCGCGACTACCAGGAGTCGCTGCATATTTACAACCAGGCTGCCAACCTCGCTATCGACAATTACATTTCAACCTTTGGCAAAGCTTACCTCATACTGATTCACAGTGGCAATGTGCCGGAAGAAGACTTCGACATATTCCTGGGAGAGGCCCGGGCCTATCTGCTTACAGGTGATGTGAAGCAAAGCCTGCACGAAACCAAGTGGCTGTCGAATGTATGGCCTAAGCGAGCCGAAATTTACCTGTTGCGGGCAGAGTGCTACAGGGCCATGGGCTTCGAAGACATTGCCTGCGAAAACCTGGAAATGGCCACCAAAATAGCACCGTTGCCCGATCATGTTATCCCCTGTTTCCCCTTCCACGCTTTGCACGGCGTCGATTAACACCGCAGTGTCAATACCAACTGCCGCTTCCCCGCCAGTGCCGTTTCGGCCAATACCGCTCAATGGGCTGTACTTCGGTAAGAGATAACGACATACCTGGCAGGCTACTACATAGCCCCTGGAGGGTTTTAACCGCAGAAACCCGCTACGAACCGCAAGATATTTCCCCCACCACATTCTTTGAGGTTTTGCCTATTTTGCCGTTCTAAAATTTTCATATGAAGCTTATTGTTGTCCTGCTTTTATGCCTTCCGCTTGCTGTTTCGGCCAAAGACCCTTACCCAAAAAATCCGGCGCTGGACGTTCAGCATTATGTATTTAAGCTAAAATTGGCTGACAGGCACGACACACTCAAGGCAACAGCGCAAATCAGCATCCTCCTCAAAGCCGACGTATCTTCATTTACACTGGATCTGCAAAGTGCAACAGGCCCCAGGGGGATGGCGGTTTCGGAGCTGCGGGTAAACAATAAAAAAACCCCCTTCCGGCACACCGGCGACAAGCTGACCATTGAGGGCGGCGGCAAAAACGGGGAGGTATTGGATGTGTTTGTGGCATACGCAGGCTTACCGGCCGACGGGCTTATTATCAGCAAAAACAAATACGGCGATAAAACCTTCTTTGGAGACAACTGGCCCAACCGTGCCCGGCATTGGCTGCCGGTAATCGACCATCCTTCCGACAAAGCCACCTGCGAGTTTGTAGTGGAGGCGCCGGTGTACTATGAGGTGGTGGCCAACGGCAAACTAGCGGAGGAGAGCCTGCTTACCGACCAGGTAAAGCTAACGCATTGGGTGGAAACGGTGCCCATTCCCACCAAAGTAATGGTGATGGGGGCTGCCCGGTTTGCGGTGGAGCACGTAACCGAAGTGGGTAACATACCAGTGCAGTCGTGGGTATTTCGGCAAGACCGCACCCGTGGCTTTTACGACTATGCGCCTGCCGCGGGCATACTCGATACCCTGCAAAACATAATTGGCCCCTACCCTTTCGAAAAACTGGCCAACGTGCAGTCCAAAACCCGCTACGGAGGTATGGAGAACGCCGGCAACATCTTCTACTTCGAAAACTCTGTAACCGGCCAGCGAAAGATCGAGACCCTGATCGCCCACGAGATTGCACACCAGTGGTTTGGCAACTCGGCTAGCGAAAAAGACTGGCACCACATCTGGCTCAGCGAAGGGTTTGCTACCTACTTTGCACAGGTATACCGGGAAAAAAAGTATGGTGCCGACAGCCTTCGGGCAGCAATGAAGCGGCACATTCCCGAAATATTCGAATACCACGCAAAAAAACCGGCATCACCAGTGGTAGATACTACCATTGCAGACCTTACAAAGCTGCTGAGCACCAACAGCTACCAGCGTGGTGCATGGGTGCTGCACATGCTGCGCAAAAAAGTGGGCGATGAAGCTTTTTTTAAAGGAATAAGAAAATACTATAGCAGTTATGCTTATTCCAACGCCCTGACGGACGACTTCAGAAAGGTAATGGAAGAGGAAAGCGGCCAAAAGCTCGATGCTTTTTTTGCACAGTGGCTTTACCAGCCGAAGCTGCCGAAGCTAACTATAAACTGGACGTATGATGCTGCGAGGAAAAAGCTGGTGCTGGAAGTTGCCAGTAACCTGGCTGTCAACGAGGCCCTGCCCCTCGAAATCGCGCTTGTAGATAAAAACGGGCTTGTGAGGGAGCTATTGACCATGCAGGTATCGGGCAAGCTTTCCAAAATTGAGTGGGATGCTGCGCAAAAGCCCACAGGAATTGTAGCCGACCCCAATGTGTGGCTGCTGGCCAAGGTGGTTGTTAGTCGTTAGCGGTTATTTAGTTATTGGTTATTGGTTATTGGTTATTGGTTAATGGTTATTGGTTAATGGCTATTGGTTATTGGTTATTGGTTATTGGTTATTGGTTATTGGTTAATGGTTAATGGTTAATGGTTAGTGGTTAGTGGTTAATGGTTATTGGTTATTGGTTAATGGTTATTGGTTATTGGTTAATCGTTTTGTCGCCCTATTAACAATTCACTGATAACCATTAACTTTCCCACATGGCAGGCTATTTCGGCACACCGTTAGCAAAAAAACTTGGCTTCAAAGAAGAGCACCGCATACTGCTGGTTAACCAGCCACCGCATTATTTCGACCTCTTCGAAGATTTCCCGGCTTCAGCCGTGGTTGACAGCGAGCCGGTAAATTCTCCATACGACGTTATCCACTTTTTCACTTCCAGCAAACAGGAGCTTCTGTCGCAACTGCCGCATTTAAAAACTCTCATCCGGCAGAATGGCATGGTGTGGGTTTCGTGGCCCAAGGGCAAATCGAAGTTACCCAAAGACCTCAATGAAGACGACGTGCGCAACTGTATGCTTTCCATAGATATGGTAGACATAAAGGTTTGCGCAATCGACAACGACTGGTCGGGACTGAAAGGCGTAATAAGGGTAGAAAAGCGGGTGTGAGTGACATCCTTTCGACTGGCAATACAGCCATATATTTCACTTTCATTCAGGCATATATAATTTAACATTTTTTAATCTCGTTAAAATTGAGCAACAAGAACATATTCACGTAATTGCGGCCCAAAACAACCCCTGTATTGATTAAATAATATTAACCTTCGAACGCTGCCCGCTGAAACCGACTCAGGCACAACAGTTTCCGGTCACTCCTGGCTCCTTCGATTTACTTATCTTGATGAAAAAACTCACGCTCATTGCAACACTCGTGTTGTATGCAAGCCTTAGCTCCTTCGCGCAAGCGCCAAACAACATTTACAAAGCCTATATAGACCTCAATCGGGTGGTTGAAGATAAACTCAGCGTAACCGTAGATTTGCCCCCTATTAGCACAGCCGAGGCAGAATACCAGATTCCGAAGATAGTGCCGGGCACCTACAGCATTTCCGACTTCGGCAGGTTTCTGTCTGAATTCAGAGCGTTCGACAGCCTGGGAAATGAGCTCCCCGTAGAAAAAATCGACCCCAACCGGTGGCTGATCAGGCAGGCAAACTTATTGGATAAGGTTGAATACTGGGTAGAAGACAGTTACGACACACAGCAAGGCAATGCCATTTTTGAACCCGCAGGCACCAATATTGAAGAAGGCCGCAATTTCGTACTCAACACCTACGGCTTCTTTGGCTACTTGAAGGGCTTGAAAGACATTCCCTACGAAGTAAACATCACCTACCCGGAAGGTTTCTACGGAGCTACGGCCCTGCAGCTTTCGGAGTCGGCTAACAACACCGACAGGTTTATTGCGGAAGACTATTTTACGCTGGCAGACTCTCCTATCATGTATTCGGAGCCGGACACCGCCACGGTAAAAGTAGGTGGTGCGGAAATACTTGTATCGGTTTACTCACCCAACAAGGTGCTCACGGCAGACTACGTAATGAAAAATATCCGGCAGATACTGGAGGCGCAGAAAAACTACCTTGGTGGCACACTGCCCATCAGGAAGTACGCCTACATTATTTATCTGTTCGACGGCCCCACAAAATCCGGAGCCCTCGGCGCCCTTGAGCACTCCTATTCTTCGATGTACAGCCTGCCGGAGGTGAACCCGCTGTACCTCACCCAGGTAATACTGGATGTATCGGCGCACGAATTTTTCCACATCGTGACCCCGCTGAATATTCATTCGGAAGAAATAGGCGACTTCGACTTTATTGACCCTAAAATGTCGAAGCACCTGTGGCTGTACGAGGGTGTTACCGAATACTTTGCAGGCCACGTACAGCTGGCGGAGGGCTTGTACGACCTTGGCACCTACCTCGAAAAATTGGAGGAAAAGGTAAATGCCGCTTCCAATTACAACGACACCCTGCCGTTTACGGTAATGAGTAAAGAGGTGCTGGGCCCGTACAAAGACCAATACGGCAATGTGTATGAAAAGGGGGCGCTGATAGGCCTTTGCCTCGACATACGCCTCAGGGAGCTGTCGGATGGCAAATACGGCGTAAATCAGCTACTGAAGGATCTCTCCAGGGAGTATGGTAAAAACAAGGCTTTCCGCGACGACGAGCTGTTTGATAAAATTACAGCGCTGACGTTCCCGGAGATACGGGAGTTTTTCAGCAGGTATGTGGAAGGACCCGAGCCATTGCCGCTGCAAGAGTATTTGGCCAAAATCGGGATTAACTATGTACCCCCGCAAACCAAAATGGAACCCTCTATGGGTAATATTTCCTTTGGACTCAACCAGGAAACAGGTCACCTGATAATAACACAAACCGACAATATGAACAAGTTTGGCCGGGAGTTGGGCTTTCAGGAGGGCGATCAGCTGCTTGAATTCGACGGAAGCGAATTGACTGTCCAGAATTTTCAGGAAGTGGTGGGGAAATATAAAGAAACCAGGAAAGAGGGCGACAAAGTGACGGCTGTAGTGCAGCGTGAAGTGAAGCCCGGCAAAACCAAAAAGAAAAAGCTGAAGGGCAAGGTGATACTGGTGAAAGTGAGCACTAATCCATCGTTTGAAATAGAACAGAACCCCTCGCAGCAGCAGCTCGATTTGCGCTATGCGTGGATGAGTAAATAGTTTAGTTTAAGGTTTAAGGTTTAAGAGTTTAAGGTTTAAGGTTTAAGAGTTTAAGAGTTTAAGGTTTAAGAGTTTAAGAGTTTAAGGTTTAAGAGTTTAAGGTTTAAGGTTTAAGAGTTTAAGGTTTAAGAGTTTAAAGTTCTGCGGCGAAAGACTGTAGCGGTTAGCTGGCCAATTCGCATACCCGTTAAAAAGGTGCAATTATCCGCAAACAGGATGGGCAGTGGACTGAAAGGAGGTTTAAAAGTTTTGAGCCGGGGCTGGAGGCTATAAGGTTTCAAGTTCTGCAAGATCAACATTCAGTGGAATAAACAGTAACCGCCGCGAGACCCCAACCTTCAACTTTAAACCGACCGGCCAACGCAGCAGGCACCTTCACCCACATCTCTCCGTAAAACATTCTGTCTTATGAACTCGCAGATTAAACTTTAAACAGTCCAATAGACGGTCGACTGTGGGCCAGCCAGCATAGATAAAAAATTCCTTAGCAATTCCCTCGCGATTGCTTACTTTTAGATTTTACATACCCACTCAATTTTTGAAGCATGAAGACTATTCTCGTACCTACAGATTTTTCTAAGCAAGCCAAATACGCCCTCGATTTTGCAGCGGTTATCGCAGCTAAAGCAGGTGCCAAAATCAAACTGGTTCATGTACTTGAGCTCCCTAGCAGCTCATCCATTAACATATCGGGGCAAGTAACGGCCGCCGACCCAATGGACAAGGTATTCACCATTCAGCTAATTGAAAGCGCAAAAAAGCGCATGGTGTCGCTTGCCGCTGAGGTACAAGGCGTATCGGTAGACACGCACATTCACCCGGGCAGCACTTTTCAGATAATTAATAACGAAGTAAATGCCGGCGACGTAGACCTGCTGGTAATGGGCACCACGGGGTCGAGCGGTATTGACGAACTAATGGTAGGCTCCAACGCCGAAAAAGTGGTAAGGTATGCGACATGCCCGGTTATTACTCTTAAAGCACCGGTAAAACACGAAATTAAAAACATAGTATTCGCCTCCGACTTTAGCGAAGATCAACCGGAGCTGGTAAATGAGCTAAAGAAACTGCAGGATTTCTTTGGAGCCACACTGCACATCGTAAAGATTAACACCCCGCAGGATTTCAACACCTCGCGCAAAGATATGGTGAAAATGGACGGCTTCATCAACAGGTACGGCATTACCAACTGCACAAAAAATATCTACAACGACATGCTGGAAGAGGAAGGCATCATGTACTACGCTTTTGAGATAGGGGCCGACATGATAGCCATGGGTACGAGGGGCCGCACCGGCTTAAGCCATATTTTCAGCGGCAGCATAGCCGAAGACGTGGTAAACCATGCGAAAAAACCTGTTTGGACGTTCAGGTTGAAGAAGTGAGTTTAGTTCGGAGTTGACTGGAGCCCATTGCGAGTGAAAAAGAATCCCCACAAGAGAAGATCGGGCTTCATAACCTACATTTCACGAGGTGCGCGACTGCGTCGCATCTTACGTTATAATACATTGTTATGAAAAAAAATAGCCACAAAGGAAGATCAGGGGTAGTTTATTCTACCGATCCGGACTTCACCTACGAAACTGAAGGTGAGCCGGAAGCTGAAACTTTGCCTGCCCGCCAGCAGGTGCTTAAGGTGTTTTACGAGAACAAAGGCCGCGGCGGCAAGCAGGTGACCATCGTGCGCAACTTTATAGGTACCGCAGCCGACCTCGAAACGCTCGGCAAAAAAGTAAAAAGCTTCTGCGGCACTGGTGGCAGCGTGAAAGACGGCGAAATCATCATACAAGGCGACCAGAGAGGAAAAGTCGGCGATTATCTGAAGAAGGAAGGCTACCAGGTAAAGGGGGTGTAGGGAGAGTCGATAGTCCACGGTCGATGGTCGACAGCTTGATTCCGATTAGCTAAAAGCATTGCCTTTTTTAACGGAATTGGGCGAGGAAGTCGATAGTCCATGGTCGATGGCACATTTCGCTCAGAGAATAGTTTTCGTGGATGAAAAGTGGCAGGAGGCAGTAGCAGGAGGCAGGGCTGGAGTGTGGTCGATATTCGATAGATCGTCCGGGAAGTTGATTAGTTTGAAAAAAGTGGCAGGAGGCACACGTAAAG
>CBFGTI010000006.1:0-79045 GCA_965651695.1 uncultured Imperialibacter sp.
AGACCCGCCAACGCACTGGGCTATCTCCCCAACCACACCGGCTTTGTCTCTGCCTCGTGTGCTTTGCCTATAATGTCGCGGTACAGCTCGGGCCGGCGTGCTTTGCGGTAGCGGTAGCCGCCCGCTTTTTCCAGCTTGTCGTCGGTGATGGTGGCAATAGCGATGTCGTCCTCAAAACTCCGTATTTCGGTTACTATGTCGCCGTAGGGGTCAAGTATCATTGAGTTGCCGTTTTTGAGATGCTCGCCGTCGTAGCCAATCGGATTGGTGTAAACATAATACACCCCGTTGTCGTATGCCCTGGCTGGCAACCACCGCAGCAGCCAGCTTCGGCCCTTGGGCCCATCAAACTCCATTCGCAAGGGCACCGGATCGGTGTGGCGGTTTTGCCAAAGTGCATCGTCGACGTAGCCCCGGCCGGGCATGGCAGAAGGCGTGCAGCAGGTAACATGCGGGGCAAAAATTACCTCTGCCCCAAGGAGCACCGTGGCTCGCACGTTTTCTATTACGTTGTTGTCGTAGCAAATGAGCATGCCGCACTTCCAGCCCACCAGGTCAAACACCACGTATTCGTTTCCGGCACTCAGGTATTGGCTTATGAACGGGTGGATTTTGCGGAATTTGGCAATAACGCCACTGCGATCCACGCACACATAGGTGTTGTATAGCTTGTCGCCCTCAATTTCCACCAGGCCCGCCAAAACCGGGATGCCGTATTTTTCCGAAATCCGTATCAGTTCGTTGCAAATACGACCGCCCGGAACCTCCTCGGCTACTTTCACAACATCCTCCCTACTCAGGTTTTTCAAAAAGGTGTATGCTGTAGCCGACATTTCGTGGAAACTAATTACCTGCGCACCCTGGCGAGCTGCTTTTTCAGTAAGCTTTTCTATTACCGACAGGTTGTAAACTTTGTCGCCGTCTTTTGGCTCAAATTGGGCCACCGCAATTTTAAGAGTTCTCACGTCAGTTCCGGATTTGGTTCTGTGATGTTAACAAAAAGATTGAAAAGCCGGGAAACGTTCCCCAAGTTTTATGCAATGGCGCAGCAGACGCTGAGGCCTCCCTCGGTAACAGCTGCCGCTTCGGCTAACGTATGATGCCTGAAGCGAAAAATGAATGCAGCTGAAGGTAAGAGAATCGGGAACCGCTGCCGGTTCCCGATCAATTGAAAGTTACCAAAAACTATTGAACTTTAAACGCACACTTCCACTTTTCAAACGCCTAGAAATAATATCTTCTAAAAGCCTCAATGGCTTCATATTCTGCCAAACCAAGCAAATCGTACAGCCGGGCCGTGTCATGATTCCGGTCCTCAGCCCGCTGCCAGAATTCCCTCACATCGTGGCCCGGGAACACCGCCGAGTCTTTCTGCGACTGGTGCTTGAATATTGCACGCCGCTTTCTCAACAGCTCGTCGGGGCTGATCGGAACGGCCATATCGATGTTTTCTATCTCCCACTCCTGCCATGCGCCACGGTATAGCCACACCCGGCAGTCGTCGAGCCATCTTTCGCCCTTCAACGAATCTATTGCCTGAAAAATGGCATCAAGACACACCCGGTGCGTACCATGGGGATCGGACAGGTCGCCAGCGGCATATATTTGGTGTGGTTTTACTCTTTGAAGCAAATCGGCAATAATCCGGATGTCTTCTTCGCCGATTGGTTTTTTGCGAATTTTGCCCGTTTCGTAGAAAGGCAGGTCAAGAAAATGCATTTGTTCGTCGGGAAGGCCCACGTAGCGTGCACCGGCTTTTGCCTCTGAGCGGCGTATCAGCCCCTTGATTTTCAACACCTCGGGCGTATCCACCTCTCCCGGCTTTTTCTTCTTCAGTATCTCCTTCACCCTCTTGTAAAGGTCTGTCTCCTGCGTTTTTGCATAGCCGAAATCTTTGCCTAAATCCATGAAGAAATCGGCAAAACGCACCACATCATCATCAAAAACAGCAATGTTGCCGGAAGTTTGATAAGCCACATGTACTTCATGGCCTTGATCCACAAGCCTTATGAACGTGCCCCCCATACTTATCACGTCGTCGTCGGGGTGAGGGCTAAAAATGATCGCTCGTTTCTTAGCCGGCAGCGCTCTTTCTGGCCTGTGGGTGTCGTCGGCATTAGGTTTGCCGCCGGGCCAGCCTGTTATGGTATGCTGCAGCTCGTTAAAAAGTCTGATGTTGATTTGGTACGCCGGGCCGTGCTCGGTTACCAGGTCGCTCATACCATGCTCGGTATAGTCACGCTCGGTAAGCTTCAGAATCGGTTTTTCCAGCTTCTGACACAACCAAACCACAGCTTTTTTGGTGATGTAGCTGTCCCACTTGATCTCGCCAACAAGCCATGGAGTTTTAATACGGGTAAGCTCAGCCGAAGCTGAAACATCAATATAGATGGTGGTATTGGGGTGGCGCTGCAAATAGGTGGCCGGCACTTGCTCCGATACCTCGCCTTCAATGGTGCGGGCTATTACTTTGGCTTTTCCTTCGCCCCAGGCCATCAATATGATGCGCTTCGCATTCATAATAGTGCCTACGCCCATTGTAATGGCATGGCGTGGTACGTTTTCCTGCGCGAAAAAATCGCTCGCCGCATCTACCCGAGTAATGTGATCGAGGGTAATCATACGGGTGGGCGACGAAATGGAGGAGCCCGGCTCGTTGAAGCCGATATGCCCCGTGCGACCGATACCCAGCACCTGAATGTCAATTCCACCAGCCCTCTTTATCTTTTCCTCGTACCCTCTGCAGTATTCATAAACTTTTTCCTTTGGCACGGTGCCATCCGGAATGTTTACATTGGCCATGTCTATATCTACATGGTCAAACAGGTATTCCTTCATAAATCGCACATAACTCTGGAGCTCGTTTGGCTCCATAGGAAAATACTCGTCGAGGTTGAAGGTGACAACGTTTTTGAAGCTAAGTCCCTCCTCCCTGTGCATCCTTACCAGTTGGTTGTATACCTGCGTGGGTGTCGACCCCGTGGCCAGCCCCAGCACGCACTTCTCGCCCCGGCCGGCTTTCTCCCTGATCAGGTCGGCTATTTCGTTGGCTACCACCAGTGAAGCTTGCTGGCTGGTAGCTAAAATTTCTGTCGGAATCTTTTCGAATCGGGTGAGTTCGTTCTTGTCCACCGTTCTTATTTCGGGTAGATCAGCAAAGTCTTTTCCTGGATTGGTCTTGTGCATCGTGGTGTCGTTTTATATCAAAACTTTGGCAAGATAATAAAAATGTGTGCGCACACAAAATGATTTTGAAGCATTTTTTATTAATCTTGATTTCCGTTGCAGCCGCAGCGGTTGCGGGCGGTAAATGCAGCAAGTGGCCCATCGGCTGCCGAAGAACCCGCTGCTCCATCGCGGCTTTGGCTACCGACCGTGGTTGGCGAAACATGAGCTAGAATTTTGCAAACGCTGGCCGACCGGAAGATTTTCGACCTGATCCCTTTTTATAGCCCATTATTTTGCTGATTTTTCCCCTTTGATCATCCCTTTTTATGCATTTACCAATTCTACTTACCATCGGCATCATATTCGGCGTTACCATAGTGGTGGTAATTATCTGCAACTTCCTCAAAATACCTTACCTGATTGGTTTTTTGCTCACCGGCATTGTAGTGAGTCCCGCTACCTTCGGCATACTGGACGAGTCGACCGAGGTAGAAGTGTTTGCAGAAATAGGCGTTATCCTACTGCTGTTTACCGTCGGCCTTGAATTCTCGATAAAAAATCTGCTGAAGATAAAAAGGTATGTGCTGGTGGGCGGGTCGCTGCAGGTTCTTTTTACTATTGCACTTTCTGCCCTTCTTACCGGGCTGCTTGGAATTGAACTGAAGCAGGCGATCTTCTTCGGATTTATCGTTGCCTGCAGCAGCACGGCCATTGTTATAAAACAACTGCAGGATCGCATTGAAATACCCACCGATCACGGAAAGCTTGTACTTGCAATTTTGCTTTTTCAGGATATCGCCATAGTGCCAATGATGCTCCTGTTACCGATACTCTCGGGCCAAAGCACAAATTGGCTGGTGGAGCTGGGCATATTGATCTTTAAGCTGGCAGCGCTTGCCGCAGGAGCCGTAGTGGTAGCCAGGTATGTTATCCCGCCTTTTTTAATACAAGTGATGAAAACAAAAAGCCAGGAGGTGTTCCTTATCGCCACTATTTTTCTTGTGGCAATGATTACCACGCTTACCTCCTACCTTGGTCTTTCGCTTGCCCTGGGCGCCTTTATTGCGGGGCTTATTGTAGCCGAAACAGACTATAACCGACTCGCTATCAGCTGTTTTCTTCCGTTTCGCTATGTTTTCATCAGCTTTTTCTTTATTTCTATGGGTATGCTTATGGACTACCGTATTTTCATGGAATACCCGCTGCTGATCGCTTCCGGTGTATTACTTGTTGTGGCGCTAAAATTTAGCGGTGCTTTTGCTGCAGGCAAAGCGCTTGGCGTGCCTAACCAAACAGCGGTACTCTCGTCGCTGATGATTATGCAGATCGGTGAGTTCTCGTTTATACTGGCTAAAGAAGGATTTTCCTATGGCCTCATTTCCGAAACAAACTACAAGGTATTTATACCGGTTGCGATCATCACCATGGCCATCACTCCTTTCGTCACCCAGAATGCGTCTCGTATTTCAACACTTTTCCTCAAGCCTAAAACTGCATGAGTATCAAACCCAGATTATATGGTGTCGATTGGTGCCCGAAAACCTCAGGCTTTCGAAACTTCTTTCAAAGCGAATGGATCGACTTTGAATTTATAGATATTGAAAGTGACCCCAGCGGCATGGAGGCTGTAAAAGAAATGAACGGGGGCAAGGTTAAGTTTCCTATGGTTGTATTAGGCGACGACAAACTAAAAAACCCTCCCATAGAAAAGCTACGGGAGAGTTTGAAGAAGGCGGGGTTATGAGTCTGTGGGTCAGTAGTCCGTTAGTCGATGGGTCGGTCGGTGTGAAATTGACCTGAAAGGCCTAATGACGCACTGACTTAAAGACCTAAAGACTCTACTACGGGCTCCTATTCGTATTTCAAATTGTCTATCGGATTAGATTTTGCTGCCTTGAAAGACTGTAAACTTACCGTGAGCAGGCCAATGAATGCCACCATCAAGCTGGCAATGATAAAAGTACCCGCACCCAACGGTATTCGGTAGGCGAAATCGTTGAGCCATTCTTCCATTGCCAGCCACGCTAGCGGCACAGCTACTATAATGGACACAAGCAGGAGCATCGAAAATTCGGAGAAAAGCAGCTTCACGAGGCCGGGTACGCTGGCCCCCAGCACTTTTCTGATCCCCAGTTCTTTCTTCCGGCGTTCGGCGGTATAGGCTGAAAGTCCGAACAGTCCAAGGCAGCCGACGAAGACAGCCAGACCGGCAAAAATTGTGAATACAGCCCCAAGCCTGGTCTCCGCCCTGTACTTTGCATCGAACGATTGATCGAGGAAGTGATACTCGAACGGGATGCTTCCTGCCACTGATTTCCATATTTCTTCAATTTCGGTCAAAGCTTGCCTGATATCTCCGCTTTGGACACGAAGCGACATATTGTCGGCCGAGTATTTGCTCACGTACAACAACACCGGCATCACTTCGTTGCGCAATGATTCAAAATGGAAGTCCTTCAACACACCAACTATCGTCCATTCATTTCGTCCCTCAAATGCGAAGTCTCCTGCAATTTGCAACTTGCGCCCCACCGGATCGTCGAATCCGAATCGTTTAACTGCGGTCTCGTTAATCAGGATTCCCGTAGAGTCGCTTGGCATGGCGATGTCAAAATTTCTTCCCTGTACTACCTTCATATTAAAAGTTTCCACATAGTCGAAATCCACGGCCCAGGCCTGGCAGGAAACAGCCTGATCGATGCTGTTATTTTCCTTCGGCACAAAAGGGGAGTCGGATCGCGAGTCACTCATTGGATAGAAATTGGAGAGGGAGGCGGACCGGATGCCGGATGTTTTAAGAAGTTCACGCTTCAGCACCTGCCCCCTGGCACCGAGATTCGATACGTTGTTGAGGATAACAACCTGTTCCTTATCAAAACCGATGTCTTTCGTTTGCGTGTACTGCAACTGCCTGTATACGGTAAGTGAGCCAATTATAAGCACCAACGATGTAGCAAATTGGAATACAACCAGGATGTTTCTGAACCAGCTCGCCTTTTGTCCCGACTGATAGGACCCCTTGAGAACCTGTGTAGGCTGGAACTTCGACAAGTAAAACGCTGGGTAAAGCCCTGCCATAACCCCAATAACCACCACTGCCAATACGAGGTACACCCACACCGTTGAACTGTTCCACAACAGGTAGTTGACGTTCTTTTCAGTGAACTGGTTGAAAGACGGAAGCAGCAGTATTACAATGAGCGTAGCGATGATGCTGGCCAACAGAGCGTAAAGTATTGATTCGGTAATAAACTGACCTATTAGCTGACTCCTCACCGATCCCATGACTTTCCTCATGCCCACTTCTTTTGCTCGTATGGAGGCTCTCGCAGTCGAAAGATTCATAAAATTGATACAGGCAATGATGAGAATAAAAGCAGCAATAGCGCTGAAGATGTAGACGTATTCTATGTTTCCGTTGGCCTCGAACTCAACGGCGAGATTGGATTTCAAGTGGATATCAGCAACCGGCTGAAGGTAGTAGTGGATCCTGCTCCCGTTGGCCATCATTTCTTCGTAGGTGGTGCCCACCATTTCACGAAGCTGCGGTCCGAAATATTTTTCGTATACCGATTCGAATTTCGCTTCAAGGCCTGCCTTGTCATTCTTTTCGTTTAGCTTAAAATAAGTGTAGTAGTTGTTGCTCAGCCACACGAGGTTATTCTGCCGGTCGTGCTCCATCGACAGCAGCATTTGCGGATGAAAGTGGCTATTGTCGGGAATATCAGCATATACAGCTGCTACCTTCACCGTCAACCACCCGTCCAACTCGAGGCTCTCTCCTACAGGATCTTCGTCTCCGAAAATTCTTTTTGCCGAAGACTCCGACAACACCACTGTATTTGGCTGACTAATGGCCTCGTTGAGAGAGCCGTACCGGGTAGGAAACTGAAAAATATCGAGCATCTGCTGGGTGGCGTAATAGATTTCCCGCTGCTTATGATAGATACCATCCCTTTTTACCAGCCCGGTTCCATACCTCCGCATCTTACCGGCCTTTTCAATCTCAGGGAAGTCTTTCTGAAATGCTTCCGCCATGGGAGCCGGGGCCACCGGAAAATTGAATTGGTTGTCATTAAATCTCAAATCGGAAGCGACACGGTATATCCTTTCATATTCAGGATGAAACTTGTCATAGCTGAGCTCGTCGAGCACAAACAGGCTGATGAAAAGACAGGTGGCCAAACCTATGGCAAGGCCACTGATGTTGAGCATGCTGTAGAACCGATACTTGTTCAGATTTCTGAACGCAATGATGAGGTTAAATCGTAACATAGTCCTTTTATTTGAGTTTTTCTTAAAGCTTTTGAGGGCAAAAGGGCGAAGGAAATGCAGTACGTGATACCAGTAAATAACAGCCGCCATCCGGGAGCCTTTGCTTACCGCAGTACGCTGATAAAATTCGAACAGGTCGCCCTCAATTTCCTCAAGCAGCTCTCCCTTGCAGAAGAAGCCGAGAAAACGATTGGCCAACACCGGCGGCAGATGCCTTGCAACATCACCTTTCATATCTGTCCCAGATTAAGCTCTGGCAGCTGGCTCCATAGGTTCACACGCACATCCCTCGAGTCGAGCAAGGCCCTTTTGCCCGAGGCAGTGATTTGAAACACACGCTTGCGGCGCCCTCCCCTTTCCTGTGTGGCGGCCGTCATTCTGGAAGTTAAATACCCCTTCTCTTCCATGCGGTTGAGTGTGGCATGTACCGCACCAATTGCTGAGCCCCGGCCGGTTTGTTTCTCCAGTTCGTCTCTTATGGCAAGTCCATAGGCCTCATCTGCCAATAAGCCCACCACCAACAAAACCAACTCTTCAAATTCGCCGAGTACGTCTCCTTTCATATTACTTCTATTTTGTAGAACTTACAGCAAATGTAGAATCATTATTTGTTCTACAAAATAGAGTCGATGAAAAATTTTAATTCCCTTCAAGAACATTTAGTTTAGCCGCCCAACTTACAACACTTGCTAACCAAATGATCGTTTTAGGTATTGATATAGGTGGCACCGGCATTAAGGCTGCGCCGGTTGATACAAAGACCGGAACCTTTACTGACGACAAATTCCGGCTGCCAACACCTTCGCCTGCTACCCCCGAGGCAATTACTGAAAGTGTCAAAGCCATTGTGAAGCATTTCAATTGGCATGGGATTATTGGCGTGGGGTTTCCCGCAGCAATGAAAGACGACGTGGTGATGACCGCCTCCAACATCGACCAAAGCTGGGTGGGTCTTAACGCCGGCAAGGCTATCCAGGACGCTACAGGCTGCCCTACACACCTGATCAATGATGTGGACGCAGCGGGTTTAGCCGAAATGAAGTTTGGTGCCGGCAAAAAATGTAAAGGTGCTGTAATAATGGTTGCAGCAGGTACGGGTATCGGTTCAGCGCTTTTTTTCAAAAAGAGGCTGTTCCCAAATACCGAGTTGGGCTACATCATGGTCAACAACAAATTTGGCGAACATTACGCTTCGGCAAGCATAAAGGAACGTGAAGAATTGGATTGGGATGTGTGGGGAAAGCGGTTCAACGACTACCTGAAAAGGCTGGAATTTTTGTTTTGGCCCGATTTGATTATCGTTGGCGGGGGAATTTCAAAAAAGCATGAAGAATTCTTCAGGTATCTCGACCTGAAAACAAGGGTGGTGCCTGCAAAACTAAAAAACAACGCCGGAATTATTGGGGCTGCGCTTGCGGCAAAAAAAGAGCTAACGTAATGTAAATGAAGCAGGTGGTAAAAAAAATGTAATGCAACTTGACTTCTTACATATAGTTGACGAAATTTATTACGTTACCTTCATCCAACGAATCTTTATCATTTTAAATCATCACAGCTATGAATTATTCAAAAACTACTGATTTCCCTATTGCAGATGCAGCAAGGTTCTTCAGAGAGAGCAAAAATTCGCTCCGCTTCGAAGAAAGTTCCCCGTCAGTACGCAAAGCAACTCCAAGAACAACATCAACCCGCAAAAAAGCCGAGAAATTACTAAGCATGGAGTATTTGTAAACTCCACTCCTGCTGAAGAAAAAATACCCGGTCATTCGCTGTGAACCGGGTATTTTTTTTTGGTTTTGGATAGCATGTAAACACCAGCCAAAAAAAACAGGGCCCCATTGAAGCCCTGTTCACCTTACTCACTACAATTTATGACACCGGTTTGTCAGATGTTTGGCGACCACACCGTATAGCTCTTTGGGGGCGCCTGTATCAGCACCCAGCCGTTTCCTTGTGTGGTTGGGTACCAGCCTGAGTGGCCGGTAAAATCTTT
This sequence comes from uncultured Imperialibacter sp., assembly GCA_965651695.1. Classification (GTDB taxonomy): domain Bacteria; phylum Bacteroidota; class Bacteroidia; order Cytophagales; family Cyclobacteriaceae; genus Imperialibacter. Next base: position 9,437 of record CBFGTI010000006.1, read on the forward strand.
GATCTGCGTATTGTTCCAGTTGGTGGGCACCCACCGCTCGAGCCAGCTGTTGGAGTTGTTGATGTACACCACCAGCCCGGGATTGCCATTGTACCCGTTTCGGCGCGCCACGTATTCGTCGGTATCGGTGTATAGTATCGATGTATTGCCCGTTGCCTTGTTGTTGTGAATCCAAATAAGGTTGTTGAGCTTATTTTTGTCCAGCCACTGCTCGTAATCGCTATAAAACACACAGGGGTACCCTTCGTGGGTAAGAATATAAGCATAAGCCAGCAGCTTATTTGAAATGATGTCAGTGTCGTGGTTGGCCACGAACGTTACAGCCTTAAACGGATTCCTCTTCCACATCATGTCGTTGCCAAGGGCGTTGAGGTTGTTTCCATCAAAGGCATCTTCCATGCGATAGTAGCAGGCAAAGTCGAAAACGCTACTATTGGCCTGGTTTGCCCACCAATTCAGGTAATCGACGTTGGCATCCCACAATTCGCCCACCGAAAACCCGCCAACTGCATTATTCCACTGGTTCACCACCCACGGATCAAACCCTTTTACATAATCGAACCGCCAGCCGTCGAACTTAATTGTGTTTTTGTAGTATTTGGCTACACCGTCCGACCGGTTCCACAGCCAGTCCTGCACGTAAGGCACGTCGTGGCAGAGGTCGGGAAACCCGCCAAAGATGCCGGAGTCGTTGCCATGCACCCAATTGGGGTGAAAATCGTGCTGCGACCGGTTAAATTTCCCCGACGCCACATTAAAGAGTGTCCAGGTATTGCTTTGGGTATACTGGTTGTACTCCAGCTGCCCGCCGCTGTTGTGGTTTAGCACTATGTCGGCGTACACCTTCACATTTTCGGTGTGCGACTTGGATATCAGCGAATTAAGCTCGGACAATGAGCCGAAGCGGGTTTCTACTGTGCCGTTCTGATTATAATTTCCGAAATCGAAATAGTCCGTGGGATCGTACCCCATTGAATAGGCTCCGCTCTGCGCCTTCGATACCGGCGGAAGCCAAATGGCATTTACACCGGCATTGGACCACGCGGTAACTTTGCCTTTCACGGTGTTCCACCAGGTACCTCCTGCTGGCACATCCCAGTAAAACGCCTGCATCATTACCCCACCGCCGGGTCCGTCAATAAATTTCGCATTGGCATTTTCTTCCTCGCCGGTACTGAACGGACGGCCATCATGGTCGGTCACTTGCTGCACCTGGATTTCGCTCATGGCGTTGGTTAGCCCGGTATCCGGAGCCTCCGTTTCGCACGAGAAAAAAACGATTAACAGCAATACATTTAAATACTTCCATACTGTCTTCATGTTCAATCAATTTTTAAAGGTGTGTTTAAAGTTTAACCTCAAGGTATTTCACCCGGCAGTCACAATCGCCCCATCTCATAAAGTGAGATGTTTTTTGCTCCAGCGAACCATTTTAAGGTGAACTAGACAATAGTTAACTGCCTTACATTCAGTGAAATACACCAATAGAAAGCATCATAAGTTAGAATGGAAGGACCACTTTATTATTTCGAAATTTAAAAAGTGGCACTTTTGGCCGCGCTGGCAAACACGACTTTAAGAGGTTTGAACAGCTTTGAAAAATTCGCGCGGGCTACTGCCGGTGATTTTTTTAAAGGCGCGATTGAACGTGGTTTTAGAATTAAATCCAACATCAAAAGCAACAGACAACAGCGTTTGTCCCTTTGCCTGCGCTTCGCCAATTCTCGTTTTAAATTCTTCGATCCTGTACAGGTTTACAAAGTCAAAGAAGTTTTGATTATACTTCTCGTTGATCACCTTAGAGAGTGTGTGCGGATGCGTGCCCATCATTGCGGCAAGATCGGCCAGGGTGAGTTCGGGGTTTAAATACGGTCTCTTCTTGCACATCAGCTCCATCAGCTCTTTTTTCAGAACAGCTAGTGCATCATGGTGAGGCTCAAATGCTGCCTTCCTTTGCCCGTTTGCTCCTGCAAAAATGTCGGCATCTTTGAAAATGAAAAATGAGACTATGTACGGGAACAAAGCAATGCCTGCCCAAAAAATGGCTATTACTGTATTTGTAGCGCCAGCCACGCCCTGCCCCAGCAGCCGCGAAGAAACCAGAAGCACAAAAGAAGCCAGAGCAAGAAAAAACACCGCTACAAATAAACCCGATAGAGAACGCACAAACGCTATAGCACCCGCCGGAGCCCTGCCACTGCCGGAATGTGGCGCTGAAAGTCTGTTTAGCAACTTCCAAATTCTCAGTAGATAAAATAAATTGAAAACAAATGCGCCCCCTGCCACTACCAACTGCAGGTTTTCGAACCTGTCGGTTACCATATTTCTTATAAACACATCATTGTTCATCAGCAATAAAGGTGTGTAGCTAAGCACCTGCGCAAGCACTATCGGCAGAAAAATCAGGTCGGCGTAGCTCACGGAGCGAGTGGGTTCGGTAAGGCGGTAAAAATAAAGCAACGAAACGGGCAGGCAGACGAAGTAGGCAAGCTGCGGCAGCAGGGCCACGAAGCGGTTTGCCGCCAATGCGGCTGAATAGAGCGAAACGGCCTTTGACAGAAGCAAAAGACTAACAAAAAATAGAAGCACAAACAGGTAGCCGTTATGAGCGTTTCCTGTTTTCGCCCTTGCAAGCAACATCAGTACAACCAGCAGACACTGTACCCCTCCCACGGCTGCAACAATCATTAGCATGCTAACCGGGCGTTCCTGAAGGTCTGCCCACGACAAAACCGCATCTTCCACGGGCGCAACATACATACTTCGCACAATAACATGGTCGCTCACCGGCTGCCCCTGTGCATTGGCTTCGGCCGAGGCCCAACCTCCACGCGTAAATTTATACCTCAGCGTATCAAGCTCCGAGCGGATCAGTACCTGGAAATGATCGCCCTTCTTTTCCATTTTATACATGGGATCCGCCGGAAGCCAGTCGTTGAAGTTGCCGGCAACATAAATCGACGAGTTTTCAGGTGTGTTAAGCGGTAAGCGGTTCAGTACAATTTTTACGGCCTCCAGGTCTTCCCACGACTTTATGCGGGTTTCAATCAGGCTTGGGGCTTGGGTATTGAAAAACGAACGGTTGGCTATGGCCTTGCCAAATTCTCCACCTTCTACCGACTCCCAGCCGCCCCGGGTAAATTTGTATTCAAAGTACTCCAGCTGCGTATGAAGCGTGATAGATAAAACTCCGGCGGAATTTTTAGATAGCGCATAAGCAGGGTCGGCCGGGTTCCAATTGTTGAAGCTGCCAGCTATGAAAATGGTGTCTTGTACGGGGGTATTGGCTGGAATTTGCGTAAGTACAATGGTAGTTTGCCCATGTGCGGTGTTAACAACCGCCAGCATGAGCGTCAGTAATGTAAGCTTTATCTTCAGGGAACACTTCATTGGCATTATAACCAGATTATCCTATGATAATAGGAAATTTCTCCATCAGATTAAAATGCAAACGCTGGCGCCTGCACCCTGAAGCTTGTCAGAAGTTGCGTCCGGCGCGAAACCTATTTTGCCACAAGCCGGATAGCATACTCAGCCACAGTGGCCTGCCTGCAAAGGTGGTAACAGGCTAGCCGGCCAGCATTTGCCCTGATAAAACGAAAGGGGGCGGGAATAATTATTTTCACAATTACCCCACCCACTGGTGCCCTATGAAGTGTACTTAAATATTGCCAAACCTTTTGATCGCCTCCTTCTCCAGCTGCTCCCGGTGGTCGGGGTGGGCAATGTCGATTAGCAGCTTTGCCCTTTGCTGCAGGGTTTTACCGTACAGGTATGCCACGCCGTACTCGGTTACAATGTAGTGAACGTGCGCACGTGTGGTAACTACACCGGCACCTTCTTTTAAAAAGGGAACGATTTTGCTTTCGCCCCTTGAGGTAACCGAAGGCAGTGCGATGATTGGCTTACCGCCTTTGGAGTAAGAAGCGCCCCTTATAAAGTCCATTTGCCCACCTACACCGGAATAGTGCCTTGTACCAATCGAGTCGGCACACACCTGGCCCGTAATATCTATTTCGAGTGCCGAGTTAATGGACGTTACCTTTGGATTGCGCCTGATAGTGGCCACGTCGTTTACAAAGGCCACATCAAGCATCAGTACCGAAGGGTTATTGTCAATAAAATCGTAGGTCATTTTGGTGCCCATTACGAACGTAGACACTATACGCCCCCGGTTGATGGCTTTGGCGCTTCCGTCGATTACGCCGCTCTGCACCAGCGGAATGACGCCATCCGAAAACATTTCGGTGTGAATGCCCAGATGTTTGTGGCCGGTAAGCTGAGAAAGTACTGCATTGGGAATGGCCCCAATGCCCATTTGCAGCGTGGCTCCGTCTTCCACCAGTCCGGCAATATGTTTTCCAATTTTTACTTCAACATCATTTGCTGGAGGTATAGGCACTTCGTGAATGGGTACTGCTCCTTCTACCAGGTAATGGAATTTACTTATGGGCAGGCAGCTGTCGCCAAATGTTCTCGGCATCAGCGGATTAACCTGTGCTATTACAATTTTTGCTGTTTCGATGGCCGAAAGTGTGGCATCCACTGAAACCCCGAGAGAGCAATATCCGTGTTTGTCGGGCGGCGTTACCGACACAAGCACCACATCGATGGGTAGAATATTTTCTCTGAACAGGCGCGGGATTTCGCTTAGGAATATTGGGATATAGTCGGCCCGGTTTTCTTGCGTGGCCTTTCTTACGTTGGCCCCTACAAACAGCGAATGCAACCGGAAGCTTTTTTGGTATTCGGGTTTCACGTAGTCGGCCCGCCCTTCGGTGTGAAGATGCAAAATTTCTACATTCCTGAGCTCGGGCGCCCTGGCCACCATGGCGTCTATCAGCAGCTGAGGTGCCGCCGCTACACTGTGAATAAAAACCCTGTCATTCGATTTTAAAACTTTCAATGCTTCTTCAGCACTAATCATTTTCCTTTTCATGTCGTCCTTTTAGTTGGCACAAAAGTATACGAAGCCGGAAGTATCGCTGATGATAATTAATATTCATCAACATGACAATAATCAGCTCCCTAAAATTCCGGGGCAGCCCTTATATTCGCAGCTTTAATCGATCACATGCAGTACGACATCATTATAATAGGCGGCGGAATTGTAGGACTTGCCACAGCATGGCAGCTAAAAAAGAAGAAACAGGACCTTAAAATTCTTCTGATAGAAAAAGAAACGAATATTGCCGCTCACCAAACAGGTAACAATAGCGGCGTTATTCACTCGGGGCTCTACTACAAGCCGGGTAGCCTCAAAGCCACCAACTGCATCAATGGGTATCGTATGCTGCTCGATTTCTGCAACAGCGAGGGAATACACTACGAACTATGCGGCAAAATTGTGGTAGCCACATCCAAAGAAGAGCTGCCCCTGCTCAACAACCTGTTCGAACGGGGAAAGCAGAACGGGTTGGTTGATAATACGATGATCCGCGGCGATGAACTGAGAGAAATTGAGCCATACGTTAACGGCCTTGAGGCAATTCGGGTGCCTTATGCCGGTATTATTAGCTATAAGGAAGTTTCGGCAAAGCTGGCGGAGCTATTCAGAAAGCTGGGGGGACAAATACACCTGAGCGAGCAGGTAAAAGATATTCGCAAAGAGCACAACGGCAGCACGGTAATTACCTCCAAAGACACTTACAAGACCAAACTGGTGGTGAATTGCGCAGGGCTTTACTCCGACAAAATCGCCCGGATGACCGGACAGGATGTGAACGTTAAGATTGTGCCCTTCAGGGGCGAATATTTCAAGATTAAAGAAGAAAGAAAGTATCTCGTAAAAAACCTGATCTACCCCGTGCCCGACCCCAACTTCCCCTTCCTGGGCGTGCATTTCACCCGAATGGTAGGTGGAGAAGTGGAAGCCGGTCCCAATGCTGTGCTGGCTTTCGGAAGGGAAGGGTACAGTAAATCCCGAATAAATCTGGCGGAGCTGGCAGAAACCCTCGCATGGCCCGGTTTTCAAAAAGTAGCCCACAAATACTGGAAAACAGGCTTTGGAGAAATGTATCGCTCTTTTTCCAAAACCGCATTTACCACGGCCCTGCAAAAGCTGCTGCCCGATATAAAAGAAAGCGACCTTGTTCCTGGCGGGGCGGGCGTGCGTGCCCAGGCATGCGATAAAAACGGCGGTCTGCTCGACGACTTCCTCATTCTCGAAAACAATATAGCAGTAAATGTGTGCAACGCTCCCAGCCCGGCAGCCACCAGCAGCTTGTCGATTGGGGAGACTGTAGCGAATGTTGTGCTGAAGAGATTTTAACTCGTCGTAGTGCTGTTAGCCCCCTGGTTTTTTTTCAAAAAATGGTTTGCTGCCCGGCCTGGTGGCCACACTTCAATGGCATAAGGGCGCTGACTATGCAGGGTTGTTTAGTGTTTTATAAGCCGACCGCAATCACTCGAATCTGCATTAGACAGAATCGGTTGCGAGGCATTTTTCTAAAAACACCCCCTGTTTATGATTTCACTGCCGCTCGATTCTTTGAGGTTTTTCCTACTCTGCCTGGGCACAACATTTTTGCTTGTTTCCTGCCACAAACAAAAAAATTTGGAAGCGCTTGATTTCCATCGTGCTATCACGCCGGAAGCATTGGCTGCCCATGTGCATTTTATCGCTTCCGATTTAACTGAGGGCAGGCAAACAGGGAGCCGGGGTGAACACATTTCTGCCACTTACCTGGCATCACAATACATGAGAATGGGCCTGCTGCCAGCAGGAAATACAAAAAATATCGCCGAGGTAGCTCCTGAAGATTATATGCAGAAAGTGCCGTTGCTTAGAAGAGAGAAGGGTGAGTCGCGGCTGGAAGTACTTATAAAAGGTACCCGAAGAGCTTCAAGCCTTTTTTCGGAGGCAGAGCAGGACGACCTCGCTTATTTCAACAGGGGTAATGCCAAAGAAGCCAGCGGGTCTGTGGTGTTTGGAGGGTTCGGAATTGCTGCCGACTCTCTCGGCTACAATGATTTCGCGGCCCTGTCGGAGAAAGGTATCTCAATTGACGGGAAGTGGCTGATGATTTTTGCTGACGAGCCGTTGTTGAACGATACGGTGAGTTTGCTACCTACTTACGACAAGAAACCCTCGGCATTTTCGTCCGGACTTGGGCTGGGGCATAAAAGGGCGGCCATCTGGAAATATGGGCAGCCTGCAGGCGTTCTGGTGATTACCGACTCAAGCCCACGATTTAAAGGCTCCTTTAGAAAAAGCGCGCAAGAAGCCGCAGTAACTGCAGCGCACGACCAGGCATTAAAGCAGCTTTTTGACGAGCAAAAATCCTTCCCTCCCATTTACAATATCTCAACCAGGCTGGCCAATATAATACTGAAAGCGGAGAACCAATCGGTAGATAAATTGCTTACCACGTTTAAGGCAGCCCGGCCGGTAGTGTTCGCCCTGCCGGAAGTGATTGTCGAAACCAAAGGTGAACGCTATGGCGCCGTGCAGGCGTATAATGTGGCGGCGTACCTCGAAGGTTCTGACCCGCGGCTGAAAGATGAGATCCTCATTATTGGCGCACATTATGACCACCTCGGCAGAAATGTCCGTCTCGAAGGCGATCAAATATTCAACGGTGCCGCGGATGACGCTTCAGGAACGGCTGCTGTGTTGGTATTGGCCGAAGCTTTCGTGAACGCTAAAAAGAACGGCAACGGCCCGAAGCGTTCCATTCTGTTTGTCAATTTTACAGGCGAGGAGCACGGCAGGCTTGGCTCCCTTTATTATGTGCAAAGAGCCCCTCTGATGCCGCTGAAAAACACTGTGGCTGTGATAAACATGGACGGAATCGGAGGCCGGGAAGTGAATGCCGGATCGGGAAGCAGCTCCTATATTTATGTAACCGGCAATTATCCCGATGCCAAAGACCTACTGGCTATCAACTCCGTCAAAAATACAGCTGCAAGCATCAATCTTGACATTATCTCTGGCGAGGGCAGACCGTTTTTCTCCGATCATCAAAGTTTTGAAAGCATCCACATACCCTACCTATATTATTCCACGGGGCTAACCGAACATTATCATAAGGTTAGCGATGAGGCTTACACCCTGGATTATGATCAAATGACAAAAATTACACACCTCATATTTGCTACCGCTCTGGAAGCTGCAAGTGAAGGCATAGTATTTCCGGAAAGGAGTGGCGTATCTCAGGCATCATCATACGTTTGCCCGCCTTGTCCTTTTAAGTGCCACGACCTCTCTTTTACCGAACCCGGGATTTGTCCGGTTTGCGATATGAATCTGGAACTCGAAACGGGAATCTAATGCAAAATCGCCGGAAAGTATTGAGACTACAAATTGCGGGAGGCAGTGAAAGACAAAAATGTGTGGGGTTGTGTGTTGTCTTCGTTATCTCCCCGTTTTGTCTCTTTGGGCAAGTGCGAATAGAAAGCTATACAGATAGTCGGGATGGCAAAAGCTACGAAGTAAGTCAGATTGGTGAGCAGGTATGGATGGCCGGCAATATCGGCTATGTTGCCGATGAAAGCTGGTGTTATAACGATTCGCTCAGCTGCCAGAATAGTGGGAGGCTTTATACATATAAAGCAGCACTGGAAGCCTGCCCGGCCGGCTGGCATTTACCGACAGATGAAGACTGGCAGACGCTGGAAAAGCACGTGGGAGTGTTCCCCGATCAGTTGCAGAAAACCGGCCCGAGAGGCCATACAGGCACACGGCTCTTGGTTGGCGGAGATACCGGGTTCAATGCTGCCGCCTGTGGTTATCGGCGCCCCGATGGAAATTACGTAAGGGTAGAAGAAAGAACTGCCTTTTGGGCTGCTACGGAGTTCAATGATGATGAAGCCTGGCACAGAGACCTGCGGCCCAATACCGAAACCATTTACAGGAGCCCTGTTACAAAAACCTACGCTCTTTCCGTCAGGTGCATTAAAGATTGACGATTTATCTAATATGCCATTGTCAATTTTAAGAGCCTTACTCAACGAATAATCTTCAAAAATCATTTAACTTTAAGGCTTCCAGGCGTCTCTGATTGTAAAACTAGTTAACCTTTAAGCTTGTCTCGTTACGCCCGTCATCTCTCTTTGAAAGAAATTGGCCTGGAGGGCCAGAAAAAGATATCCGACGCCAGTGTGCTTGTTGTGGGGGCTGGCGGGTTGGGCAGCCCGGTACTGCAGTACCTTTCAGCGGCAGGTGTCGGCCACATCGGCGTGGTTGACAACGACGCGGTGGCGCTCAGCAATTTGCAGCGCCAGGTACTTTTTAACGAAAGAGACATCGGAAAAAATAAAGCAGAAGCTGCAATCGCCCATCTTCAGCTGCTTAACTCCACGGTTAGCTACACCGGTTTTCCCGAAAAAATAGAAGCCGCCAACGCCATCGACATTATCTCCGGATTCGACGTAGTAGTGGACTGTACCGACAACTTTCCCACCCGGTATTTGCTCAACGACGCTTGTGTGCTTACCGACACTCCCTACATTTATGGGGCAATACACCGGTTTGAAGGGCAGGTGGCGGTTTTCAACCTCACCCCTAACAGCGCCAACTACCGCGACCTCTACCCTGCTCCGCCGCCACCCGGCTCGGTACCAACCTGTGCCGAAGAGGGTGTGCTGGGCGTCCTGCCGGGGCTCATCGGCACCATGCAGGCCACAGAAGCGCTCAAAATCATTACAGGCTCAGGGCAGGTGCTCGACAATACATTGCTGATGCTTGACGCCTGGGACACAAGCATGGAGCGAATGAAAATTAGCCCGAGAGGCTCCCGCGAGAACATCCGGGGCCTTATCGACTACGAAGCATTTTGCGGACTGACAAAGCGTGACTCGGACATAAAGGAAATAACCGTGCAGGAGCTTGACCTTTGGCGGAGAAACCAGGTCGATTTTCAGCTGATTGATGTACGGGAAGCCTATGAGGCTGAGATCGTGCAGATCGGTGGAGAGCTAATGCCCATGAGTTCCCTTGCCGAGTATGTAGACCTGATAGACAGGCATCGGAAAGTGGTAATTCACTGTCATCATGGTAGCCGGAGTGCATCGGTAGTCAGGGCGCTGGAATCGAGACACGGCTTTACAAACCTGTACAACCTGCGGGGAGGTATTCACGCATGGGCTCTTGAAATTGACCTTAAGCTTCCCACCTACTGATAGGAGCCCCTTCCTGTCTTTTTTATTTGGATTGGAAAGCACAGTCCGATTATTTTAATTTCAGTTATGAAAGCATTTAATCCAAGATCAATTTCCCTTGCCGTGGCACTGCTTTGCGCTTGTGTGAGCACCGCCTATTGCCAACCAGGCAGTATGAGCGTAAAAAAGGTAAAAGATTTTGCCGTCACCGAAGCTATCGATAGCACCTGGGCCAACGCCGAGTGGGTGGAAATACCCTACCGGGGCGCTGGCAACGCTCCTTTTCAAACAATGGCCAGGGTCCTCTATTCGGAAACCGGCATTTATTTTCTCATACACTGCGAAGACACCCGCCTTACTGCCACCATGACGCAGGATTTCGATGATCTTTTTAAGGAAGACGTAGTGGAGGTATTTCTGTGGCCGGACGAGGCCCATCCGATCTACTTCGAATACGAGCTGTCGCCGCTGAATTATGAGTTGCCTATTATTGTGCCTAATTTCAATGGCAAGTTTTTAGGCTGGAGGCCATGGCGTTATTTCAACGAGCGGCGGGTGGTACACACCACAACTATTCAGGGTGGAATAAAAGCGAGCGGCGCAACCGTTACATCCTGGACAGCACAGTTTTTCATTCCTTTTGACCTTCTTCGTCCGTTAACCAACGTGCCGCCCACATCAGGCACCAAGTGGAGGGCCAATATCTACCGACTCGACTACGACAATGGGCAAACCCGGTGGGCCTGGCAGCCGGTACGCACCAATTTTCATGACTACGAGATGTTTGGCACATTCATATTTGACTGAAAAATATGCTTCGCCTGCCCTCTGGCCTGCAGCCTTTACTCACGCAACACATTAAAACGATATGCTCACTTTTGCCGATAAATACCTCCGCTTTTTGCAGCAGCTTCAGTGGCCGGCAACCTCGCCCGCCATTGAGGTAATGAACCCCTACGCTGACTCCACCGCATGGAACCTGACGGAAGCCTTTTACAGAAAATACTACTCCGATCAAAGCCACAGAACGCTCATTATTGGTATCAATCCGGGTCGCTTTGGTGGCGGCATCACGGGCATCCCCTTCACCGACCCTGTGCGGCTTCAGGAAGCCTGTGGCATCCCTAACGATCTTGCAAAAAAGCAGGAGCTCTCTTCGAATTTCATTTACCAGATGATCACAGCCCTGGGAGGTCCCGGTGCGTTCTATTGCCGATATCTCTTTTCTGCGGTTTCTCCGGTGGGCTTTACCCTTGGCGGCAAAAACCTCAACTACTACGACCACCCTGAGTTGAAAAATGCGGCATGGCAGCAATTTATGGTCGACTGCCTGCAACAGCAGCTGGCCATAGGGGCGGATCAGAAAATTGCCTACGTGTTGGGGCAGGGAGAAAACCTCAAGTTTCTGTCGCGGCTAAATGAACAGTACAAGTTCTTTGCGAAATTGGAGGTACTGCCGCACCCACGCTGGATAATGCAATACCGGCTGAAGAAATTGAGCGACTTTATTGAAGTTTATAGACAAAAACTGGGGATGACGCCGCTTTGACTCCCCGCCCGGCTTTGCCGTCGCCGCCGAAACGAGATGGCATGAAGTGAATGTTTACAGGAGTTTCAAACGAATGCGGAAAAGAAATGCCGGGCGGGGAGTTTGATATCTGCGTTTTTTATTGAAATTCGTGCATTTTTCAGCGAAGAATATATTTAACTTTGACGCTTGCAAGCCACTCCCTAATGAAGGATAAAAAGTATTTTGTCATAGATTTCGACAGCACATTCACGAAGGTCGAAGCATTAGATGTATTGTGTGAAGTTTCGCTTGAGGGCAAACCGGAGAAGGAAGAAGCCCTTCGGAAAATCAAGGAAATAACCGATTTGGGCATGGAAGGCGGTATTAGTTTCAGAGAATCGCTCAAACGCCGCCTCGAGTTGCTCAAAGCCCACCGCGAACACCTGCCGGTGCTTGTAGAGCGGCTTAAGAAACAGGTGACTAAATCCGTTAAGCGCAATAAAGATTTTTTCGAAGCCTACAGTGGCCAGATTTTCATTATCAGCAATGGCTTCAGGGAGTTTATTGTACCCATAGTGTCGGAGCATGGTGTGAAACCTGAAAATGTTTTCGCCAACGAGTTTAGGTTTGACGACGCCGGCAACATTGTGGGTTTTGATGAAGAAAATATACTGTCGCAAAACAACGGAAAGCCTGCTCAGATTAAGGCAATGAACCTCGACGGCGAAGTATACGTTATCGGCGACGGATACACCGACTATGAAATAAAAGCCGCGGGCCTTGCTAAGAAGTTTTACGCATTCACAGAAAATGTGAGCCGTTCGAAGGTCACTGAAATGGCAGACCATATTACACCGTCATTCGATGAATTTTTGTATATCAACAAGATGAACACCACCCTTTCTTACCCTAAAAACAGAATCAAAGTACTTCTGCTCGAAAACATCCACCCCAAAGCTGTGGAGATACTGAAAGAAGAAGGCTACCAGGTTGAAGTTTCAAGCGCTGCTCTTGATGAAGATGAGCTAGCCGAAAAAATAAAAGATGTTTCCATTCTCGGCATCCGGTCCAAAACGCAGGTTACAAAAAGAGTGCTGGAAAATGCCAATCGGCTCATTTCCATTGGTGCATATTGTATCGGCACCAACCAAATAGACCTGGAAACTGCGCAAAAGAAGGGGGTAGCGGTGTTCAACGCTCCTTTCAGCAACACACGGTCAGTAGTTGAGTTGGCCATTGGCGAAATTATACTGCTGAACCGAAACCTGCCCGATAAGATTGCCAAAATGCACGAAGGCAAATGGAATAAGTCGGCCGGCAACAGCTTTGAAATAAGAGGAAAAAACCTCGGCATTATCGGGTACGGAAATATCGGCTCGCAGCTCTCGGTACTGGCAGAAGCAATGGGTATGAAAGTTTTCTTTTTTGATATTGAAGAGAAGCTTGCGCTGGGCAACGCCACCAAATGTGCCTCACTCGACGAACTGCTGGCTATTTCCGACGTAATAAGCCTGCACGTGGATGGCCGCAAGGAAAATAAGAATATTCTCGGTGCCGATGAATTTGGCAAAATGAAAGACGGCGTAATTTTCCTCAACCTAAGCCGCGGCCACGTGGTCGACATACAGGCGTTGAGAGACGCCATCCTTGGCAAGAAAGTAAGAGGCTGTGCAGTGGACGTTTACCCGCATGAGCCCATTAGCAACGACGAAGAGTTTCTAAGCGAGCTAAGGGGTCTGCCAAATACGATCCTTACTCCCCACATTGGCGGCAGCACGCTCGAAGCACAGGAAAACATAGCCACCTACGTGCCCAACCGGATTATCGATTATGTAAATTCTGGTTCTACCAGTGGTAGCGTCAATTTCCCTAACGTTACATTACCGCATCTTAAAGACGCCCATCGCTTCCTCCACATACACGAAAACATCCCTGGGGTGTTGGCTCGAATCAACCAGGTTTTTGCCAAACATGAGATAAACGTGGTGGGGCAGTATCTCAAAACCAACGAAGCTATTGGCTACGTGATTGCCGACATCAACAAGGAGTACAACAAAGAAGTGCTGACCGACCTGAAGGCCATTGAAGGCACCATCCGGTTCAGGGTGCTTTATTGAGAAGTTAAGAAGTTCTGAGTTTGAAGTTTCTGAGTTTGATGCCGCCCTGGCTGGTCTTGTGACCAGCCAGCAGACAAATGACCGGAATTGAAATTTCCTAACCTCGCTTTTGAGACACGAGACACTATGGTCGACAAGTCGGATCTAATAAATCTGTCGCGCTGCAATAAGCAGTTATATCGCCATAGTAGCTGTTGGGTTAATCTGCTGCCTGAACCCCTTCCAACTGCAAACCCAGAACATTTTTTAAACTGCCATCACTTGCTTTATGTAAAAACTTGTAACTGTCCTCTCCGTTCGGATAAATCCCAATCGGCTTAAGACGGATTATTCTTATATTAGGAGAAAGAATTTTTACTAAACAATACCTACTTCAAGTAAGATGGACAGTAATAAGAAAACCAGAAGGGATTTCCTGAGAAACACCGGAACCCTGGCCGCAGCTACGGCCTTACCATTCTTTAGCCGTGTTTCTGCCTTCGGGAAACCGTTCGATACCAAAACGCTCAGAGTTGGCCTCATCGGCTGCGGTGGCAGAGGTACCGGTGCTGCCAACCAGGCGCTGGCCGCCGACCCCAATGTTGTGCTTGTGGCCATGGCCGATCTTTTCGAAGACCGCCTCAATGAATCTCACGACAATCTGATGAAGATTCATCCAACCAAAATGAAGGTTGACAAAACAAAAAAATATATTGGCTACGACGGCGCCGACAAAATTATCAATTCCGACGTCGACGTAGTTATTCTTACTACTCCTCCTTACTTCCGTCCGGATCATTTTGAAAAGGCTGTAAACGCTGGCAAGCACATCTTTTGCGAAAAACCTATGGCAGTCGATGCCCCTGGCGTTCGCCGGGTGCTTGAGTCTATCCGGGTAGCCGAGCAGAAGAAGCTGTCAGTCGTGTCTGGTTTCTGCTGGCGGTACCACTCGCCCAAGCGTGCTACGTTCCAGAAAGTGCTGGATGGCGCCATTGGCAATGTGCACACTGTATACAATACCTACAACACCGGTGCACTTTGGCTGCGTGATACCCAACCTGGGTGGTCGCCACTAAAGAAGAAAATGCGTAACTGGCTGTACTATAACTGGATCTCCGGCGACCACATCATTGAGCAGGCCATTCACAGCATCGACATGATGTCGTGGGCGCTCGGCGATGTATTGCCGGTAAGCGTAACAGGCACAGGCGGCCGCCAAAGCCGCACCGAACCCGAGTATGGAAATATTTTCGACCATTTCGCCCTGGTGTACGAGTACGACAACGGTGCCCGTGGCTTCCACTTCAGCCGCCAGCAAAAAAACTGCAGCAATAGCTACGCAGTAGAAATGCTGGGCTCTGAAGGAACCGCCATGGTTAACTGTATTCGCAATCGCCACACAATCACCGGCAAAGAAAACTGGCGTTTCGACGGAGAAGACAACGACATGTACCAGCAGGAACACGATGAACTGTTCGCCTCAATCAGAAGTGGCAAACCGATGAACGATGGTAAATGGATGATGCAGAGCACCATGCTTGGTATAATGGGCCGCATGGCAGCCTACACTGGCCAAACCATCACCTACGAGCAGGCGCTGAACTCGCAGGAGAAGCTGGGCCCCGACACGGTCGACGAAAACACCGTTTTTGAAGAGGCGCCGGTTGCCAAACCAGGCATTACCCAGTTTATTTAAATTAACGATACGAGCTTCCGGAGCCGGCAGGGCAACTTTGCTCCTGCCCTCCGGAAGTTTTGCTTTGTACGCCCCTACGCGGAAACCAACACCCCTATCATGAACAGAAAAGACTTTTTAAAAAAATCCTCACTGCTGGCTGCTTCGGCTACCGCAATAGGCACAGGCGTTGTCGCTGGCCCAGCCATGGCCTTTTCATTTGATAATTCTCCAAAACCCGGAAAGATCGCTATCAAAAAAAGTCTGAAATGGGGGATGGTCGATGAAAAGCTCTCCATCTTAGATAAATTCAAATTATTGAAAGACCTTGGCTATCATGGTGTGGAACTGGATAGCCCAAACGACCTCGACAAAAAACAGGTGCTTGAGGCCCGCGACAAAACCGGCCTTGAGATACCCGGTGTGGTAAATTCCGTGCACTGGAAAAGTCCCCTCTCCCACGCCGATCCAAATGTACGGCAGGCTTGTACCGACTCCATGAAAACAGCCTTGCAGGATTGCAAAGACTATGGCGGTACTACCGTGTTGTTGGTTGCCGGCGTGGTAAACGACACCATCGCCTACGACGATGCCTACCGCCGCTCGCAAGATGAAATAAGAAAGATGATTCCCTGGGCGCACGAAACAGGCGTTAAAATTGCAATTGAAAATGTATGGAATAACTTCTTGTTAAGTCCGCTGGAAGCCGCCCGCTATGTAGACGAGCTCAACGACCCGATGGTGGGCTGGTACTTCGATATCGGTAACGTGGTTCGCTACGCATGGCCTGAGCAATGGATAAAAGTACTGAATCGCCGCATCATGAAGCTCGACGTGAAGGAATACAGCCGTAAAAAGCAAGTGGAGGAAGGAATATGGAAAGGCTTTGAGGTGGAATTACTCGAGGGCGACAATAACTGGCCTGCGGTAATGAAAGCTCTTAATGACATTGACTACCAGGGCGGCTGGATGAGCGCCGAGGTGAAGGGTGGCGACCGCAAAAGGCTGCAGGAAATTTCGGGGCGTATGGACCGGATAATTGCCCTCGGGTAGTCTGATAGTTCAAGCGTCTCGCTTGGACTTAGCATGTTCAAAGCCTCTCGCCTTGCCCCTTCTATCTTCAAGCATCTCGCTTGCCGTCATATTATTTAAAAAAACCCTCATGGCTCAAGCCTCTCGCCTGGACCTCTCTATCTTCAAGCATATTGCTTGCCTTCACATTATCTCCTTAAAAAACTCCAGTACCCTTATGGTTCAAGCGTCTCGCTTGGACCCCTATCCTCAAGCGTCTCGCTTGCCTTCATATTATTTAAAAAAAACCTCATGGCTCAAGCCTATCGCCTGGACCTCTCTATCTTCAAGCATATTGCTTGCCTTCACATTATCTCCTTAAAAAACTCCAGTACCCTTATGGTTCAAGCGTCTCGTGTCTGTTGCACAACTATCGCTAAGAAGTTGATTGATAGTGATAATTTTCCAGTTGATTTAGGATCGTGATAATTTTCAGCTCAGAAAGCCGTGTTACCGATGCTAAGGGCCGGGAATTGAGGGTGTGCATACCTCATCAGTGCGTTATAAAGCTTAGCAAGGCTAATTTCTGCCTGTTTTGCCTGTACTTTGATTTGTTTAAAGCTGATTAGCTTTTTTAGATTGTAAGCGATTCCGGCCATTAGCAGGCACTTATCGGCATTTGAGAGGCCTCTGGTGTTTAGTCTTTTTACGTTATGAAAGTTTACCAGAGTCCCTATGACGGGCTCTGCAGTACTCTGTCTAAGATTCCTCATTTTTCTCCCTAACCTTGATTTTATCCTTTCTTCCATTTGTTTAAACAAGGGCCTTGATAAGGTTTCAGTAATCGTTTTCTGATTACTTTTCCCTATGCAACTGACTCTAATTGGACATTCTTTACAATCTTTTGAACTACTTAAATATTGTTTGCTTTCAGAATGGTTCTTTTTTAACCCTTTGTAGGACAGATACTTGCCTTGAGAGCACACATACCTGTCATTTTCTTCATCGTATTCGAAGCCTTCTCGTGTTGACTTATACTGTCCAAAATTAGGGATATACCCAGTGAGGTTCATTTCTTCTAAGGCTTCCAATGCCTCAGTGCTACTATAATTTGTATCAGCCAGTACCTCCTCTAATTCCAAGTTTCCTGCTTTGAGATTTTCTCTGGTTTGTTGAACAACCTCTTTTAAGCATTGGCTATCTCTTTTATCTGCGTTGAAAGCTTGAATGTGGGTAATCACATGGCTGCCGGTATCCACACTTACCTGCCCAAGAAAATTTAACTGGTAGGGCTTTCCTGGTTTGGTGGATATCTTAGCATCAGGATCTGTGGGACTGTAATGAGTTTTGTTATTTCGGCCCTTCTGTTTACGTTCTACATTCTTTGGCTTGGGAAATTTTACTTCCTTAGATTCCAATCCCTCTTCATTGCTCTCAAGCTCCTTGCTGTAAGTAGCAACATCGGACAGTATGTCTTTTTCAACTAAACTATCCATTGATGCATTCGCTTTAACCAACATACTGTCAATTGCCTGGCGTCTACCCGATAACATTCCCTTCCCAATGCATTGCTTTAGTACTTCCTGAAACAATGAGACGAAAACCTCTTGACCGTATAATTGTCTTGTTCTACTCAATGTGCTATGCCATGGAAGGGATTCGTCCAGGTCGTAACCGATAAAAAAAAGAACATCCAGCCTCATCGAAGCCATCTGAATTATACGTCTGTCTGATGAGACATTCTCAAGGTATCCCACCAACATTAACTTAAAGAAAACAACAGGATCTATACTGGGCTGTCCTTCTTTACCATAGTATAAAGATGTGACCTGGTAAAGAGGCTGGAAATCAACTACTTGCGATATTTTTCTGTAAATGTTATCGGTAGGGACCCGATCGGATAACTGAAAAGAAGTAAACAACTTTTCCTGATATTTTTTTCTGCCTTGCATTACTCAAAATACCCTTTTTTTCCCGCATTTCCGCATCATTTTAGACATTAATTGAGTTGTGCAACAGACACGTCTCGCTTGGACTTAGGATAGTTCAAAGCGTCTCGCCCGGCTGGAAAACCGGACCATGTGCATCCAACCTCATGGTTCAAGCCTCTCGCCTGGCCCCTTCTATCCTCAAGCGTCTCGCTTGCCTTCATATTATTTAAAAAAACCTCATGGCTCAAGCCTCTCGCCTGGCCCCTTCTATCCTCAAGCGTCTCGCTTGCCTTCACATTATCTCCTTAAAAAACTCCAGTACCCTTATGGTTCAAGCGTCTCGCTTGGACCCCTATCCTCAAGCGTCTCGCTTGCCTTCACATTATCTCCTTAAAAAACTCCAGTGCCCGCCACTCAGCCCATGTTTGCGGCTGGTTACTCACAGTAAAACCCACATGACCACCAAGTCGGGGAGTTTCCAGGAAAAGAAAATCGCTTTCCCTGGCCATTTCGTACGGATAACATTTATCTCCAAGCAGCGGGTCGTTGAGTGCGTTTACCACAAGTGCAGGCCGTTGAAGCATGGAATAAAACTGATCAGACGTTGCTTTGATATAAAAATCCTCGCGGCTGCTAAAACCGTGGAGCGGTGCTGTAAAGCGCTCGTCGAACTCATCAAAATCTTTAATTTTTTCAAGCCCGCTGGCATCAACCACACCGGGGTGCGCAACCGACTTCAGCTTTACCTTCGCCTTCAGCTTACCAAGAAACCTGTTTTTATAAAATTCATTTTCGCGCCGGGTCAGCTGTACTGCAGAGTCCCACAAGTTGCAGGGCACAGAAAACGTGGCGGCCCCGATCACCTCATCCGGTACCAGCTCTCCTCTTTCACCGAGGTACTTCAGACTTTTGCTGCCTCCCATCGAGAAGCCAATTAGCCCAACCTTGGTGTAGTTACCAACAGCAAGGCTGTGCTCAATTACCGCCGACAAGTCTTCGGTAGCCCCGTGATGGTACATGCGGGGCAGCCGGTTCATCTCTCCGCTGCAGCTCCGGCAATTCCACGCCAGCACATCCCAGCCGTTAGCCGAAAAGTATTTTGCCATGCCCCTCACATACGGGCGGTTACTACTCCCTTCCAGTCCATGGGTAATTATCGCCAGCTTGTCATTACCTCCACTCACCCAATCGAGATCGAGAAAGTCTCCGTCGGGCAATTCCAGCCGCTCCCGCTCCATCACCACGCCCACCACCTTCCGGAAAGCCGAAGGCACTATGGTTTCGAGATGAGCTGAAAAAAGAAGAGCGGGTCGCCGTTTGTAACTACTTTCTAAAATTAGCGGCATTGAATTAATTGATCTAAATCGATTGCGGCTTAAAAATACGCGAAGAGGTTTTTATAAAAGGGCGTCATTGCATATTTTTCAAAGATTTTTCAGTACAGAAAACAAAACAACCCCCTTTCATGAAAGATATTGCCATCGGCATAGATATTGGCGGTACCAATACAAAGTTTGGATTTGTAGACAGAGAAGGAGAAACTTTATTTCAAAAGTCAATACCTACCCGGGCGCAAGGTGATGTAAACGATTTTTTCAAAGATCTTCAGGAAAGTATAACCACGGCTATCAAATCTTTCCCGGATGTGCGGGTTAAAGGAGTCGGCATAGGCGCACCAAACGCCAACTATTACAAAAAAACCATAGAGCATGCTCCCAACATCCGATGGGGCACCGTGGTTCCGTTTGGCGAAATCTTTCAAAAATATTTTACCTACCCCATGGTAATGACCAACGATGCCAACGCGGCTGCCATTGGCGAAATGGTGTATGGTGCTGCCAAAGGCATGAAGGATTTTATCGTAATTACCCTCGGTACAGGTTTGGGAAGTGGGATAGTGGTAAATGGGCAGTTGGTGTATGGCCACGACGGTTTCGCTGGCGAGCTGGGGCATGTGCTCGTAAACCCTAACGGCCGCTACTGTGGCTGCGGCCGGAGGGGCTGCCTCGAGACTTACGTTTCAGCTACCGGCATCAAGCGTACGGTGTACAAGCTGCTGGCCGACTACACCGATAAGAGCGAACTGCGGCAGATCTCTTACGACGACCTAACTGCCGAGTTTATTACCCAAGCTGCCATGCGCAAAGATCCCATTGCCATTGCCGCATTTGAATACACCGGCCGCATTTTAGGTATTAAGCTGGCCGACACAATGGTGCATACAAGCCCTGAAGCCATCTTTCTATTTGGCGGGTTAGTATTGGCGGGCGACTACATCTTCAAGCCTACGCACGACCATATGGAAAAAAATATGTTTCCGGTCTTTAGAAATAAACTCAAACTGCTGCCTTCGGGCTTGATGGACAAAAATGCCGCAGTACTTGGTGCAGCGGCGTTGGTTTGGAAAGAATTTGAATAGTCGGCCGGCGAAGCCAGTACGACTAACAAAAAGATATTAGCCCACTTATGGTGAGAAGAATCCTTACATACGGCAAAAGGCTGAATTTTTTTCAGCCTTTTTGTTTTTCTGCAGCTCATAAGCGAATTACCTTCGGGCCCTCTCATTGAAGAAATGACAAAGCCAATGCACATAGCAGTTTCGGGAAATATCGGGGCAGGCAAAACCACCCTCGCAAGCAAGCTTGCAAAGCACTACAAGTGGACACTCCTGCTGGAAGACGTAGATGAGAATCCGTACCTGAAAGACTTTTATTCAGACATGTCGCGATGGGCCTTCCACGTCCAAATCCACTTTTTAAACAGCCGCTTTAAGCAGGTAAACGAGGTAAGGAGGAACACGACGACCACCATTCAGGATCGTACGATATACGAGGATGCTTACATTTTCGCAAAAAGCCTTTTTCATTCGGGACATTTTACCGAAAGAGATTATGCCAGCTACCTAAACCTGTTTGAGATAATGATGGACTATGTGCAGCCGCCCGACCTGCTCATTTACCTGAAAGCCGACATCGGCAAATTGGTGGCACAGATCGAGAAAAGGGGCAGATCGTATGAAAATGCAATTCGTATCGACTATTTGAAAACGCTCAATCAGCACTACGAAGACTGGATCAAATCCTACACCATGGGGAAATTGCTGGTTATCGACGTCAACCCGCTCGACTTCGTTGCCAGGGTGGAAGACTTTGCCTACGTGGTGAACAAGATTGATCTTGAGTTGCACGGATTATTCAGCAGCGGGGGCAGGTAAGTTGAGACGGCGGCGAAGATACTTTGCTACCGCCTGGTATTGCTCACTTCCCGGCGCTTTCAGCAGGTCGCCAAACCCAATCAGTTTTCCATTTACCATCAGCTGATCGTAGAGGGAAAAGTAAACCGGCGAAAAACCCTCGGCAATAGCCAATACATCCCTCGCGAGCTCCTTAAAGGCTGCCAATTTCCAGCCGGCACTTCCATTGCCAAAAAAATCTCCAGGTTCTGAGGATTTGCCAAAGTGCCTTTCGGCCGCCAGCGACGACCACACACCGTCTCTTATTCCGGCTTTCAGACAATTATGCTCAAATTGCCTGCAATACCTCAGGTGAGTGTCCGCGGAAAAGCCCGAAATGCCGGCATAAAACGGCAGCCGCAAAAGCGCCGCCTTGTATCGGTTGTAGGAGAGCTCCGCAAAGCCAAAAAGCAGCTGCCTTTCAACTATCAACGGGTAATTTAACGTGCTGATAGATGCAATCTCACTCTGCTTTAAACCTCCCAGCGTATCGTAAGCATCAAAAATCTGCTCTCTTGCAGCTCTCTTGAGTGAAGGTAGCCTCAACGACGGCTCCCGGTCAGATTCGTATTTTATACCCTCCCGCTCCAGCACACCTGCCAACTGCCGCACAACAAAGTTCTCCATACGGGCAAAAAGAAAAAAAATGCGCCTATTCGCAAAACCAAGCCTTAGAAATCGTCTACTCCATCACCAGCAGTTAGTTGTCTTTGGCTCCGTCGGTTACCCAGCAGGCAATCGCTTGAATTTGAGCATCAGTTAATTGATCCGCCGCTGCCGGAGGCATCGTTTTGGCGGCAGTTCGCTGCATTATCTGAGTGGCAAACTCCTGTATGGTGGCCAAAGATGTAAAGTTCGGCGCCTGAGTGCCTCCGTGGCATTCGGCAAGCGCACAGTTACTGGTAATAATAGGTGAGATTTCCTCCTCAAAACTAATACCGGAGGGCACGACAGCCTCTGCTGATGTCAGGCAGTCGCCATCTTTTACCGTCACCTCATGTGCGCCATTGGTCAGGTTATTAAATACGCCCTGCGACTGAAAGCTGCCGCCATCTATGCTGTAGGTGTAGTCTCCGCTTCCGCCGCCGGCTTCAATGGTCAAAGTACCGGTGGAGCCCCCGCAGCCAGCCTCAGTAGCTAGCAACGACAGTGTGATGTCGCTTTGCAGCGTAAGGGTAACCGAAGTAGAAGAAGAGCAGCCGTTGGCATCTCTCGCCGTAATTGTATATAGGCCTGCGTCCAGGTCGGTAAACGTAGCGCTTTCCTGAAAATCCACACCGTTGATGCTGTAAACAACAGGGGCGACGCCACCAGTGCTGGAGGCGGTTAGTGCTCCTCCAACGATACAAGTAGGGTCAACGCTCTGAGAAACAACCACGCCCGGCCCCGACCTCAGGCAATCCACCGCGCTATCGTCGCTCCCACACCCAATAAGCAATAACACCCCAAAAGCAAAAAAGCTGGCGACAAAAAAGTTAAGTATTTTCATATCACACGAACAGTATTGGAAATCAACAAGATTATGAAAGCTTTGTCAGTAAAAAAATTGCATTGGTTGAGCAGCTCAAAAAAATGTCAATCCTCGCCCTTTTCAAGCACCTCCCAGGTGTGGTCGCTGAGCAACTTTACCCTGGCCCGAAACACCGCAAACGGATTGCTCCTTCCCCATTCGGTAGGCGCTATCATCGATAATACCTCCTGGCCGTCTGCCCTTCGATACAAATAATAAATTTTCCCGATCAGAGGCTCGAAGCTTACCTGCGCCTTGTAAATGCTCTCCGAAATTTCAACTCTTGTTTGTATCTCTTTCGCTTGTTTGGCTAATAGCTGCATTTGCTCGTATATCTGGCCGAGCTCCCTGTCCGTCTGCTCGTACATAGCCGACACGGCCCTGCCCTTTAGCCGGCCCCTGTCTTCGGGCTTAACCAGGGCGCTGCCCGCATGGTGCGCATAAGAGAGCGTACCGGGAGACTGCGTAACCTTTTCGGCATGCTTCTCCAGGTCTATTTGCGCTATATTAATCTTCTTACCCGTCACTTGTCTCTTTTTTTGTGGCTATCTGCCCAGCTCCTCCTGTACGTGCTTCTTAGAGCCAGGAAAGGTTGTTCTGCGGGAAATATCCCACCCGATCATGATCATGATCAGCAGAAATATGGCCGCAATTACCAGGAATATTTTTTTCGATCTGTTCATCTAAGCCCTACAACTATTTAACCGGATGCCCATTTAAAAGTTTGCTATAAAATGCAAATTAGTCGGTTTACCGATACTGTTGGGTGCATTGTTACTACATCGGCCCAAAAATAAAAAATGTAAGGATGAGAACGAATTGCTCCAACGGGTATAGCGGGCAGCCGGGAAAAAATAATCATCGGAGCAGCC
Source organism: uncultured Imperialibacter sp. (assembly GCA_965651695.1). Classification (GTDB taxonomy): domain Bacteria; phylum Bacteroidota; class Bacteroidia; order Cytophagales; family Cyclobacteriaceae; genus Imperialibacter. The sequence continues at coordinate 33,375 of CBFGTI010000006.1, forward strand.
CCGAATGGAAAGTGCAATTTTTCACACAGCATCAACAGTGCACGCTCACACCTTTTTTTCAGGGGTAGGTTAGCGAGCGAGGCTGCAACTAATTATTTGGATAGATTCCATAATACACTCGCATATAACTAATTATTGCAATTCACTAAAAGCAAAGATTAAATGCGTGACATATTGTCGCACATGAATTTTTCAGCTCCGGTGGCGGGCAAGTGTGATACTTGTTAACTTAGCGTCCGAAAGTTTAAAAAGAGAATTGCCAATGGATATTAAAGCAAAGCTTCTGGAAAAATTTGACACTGCCAATGTAAGCGCGACGTTTCGGAAAAGAGAATTTGTGGTGGAGTATGCCGAAAATCCACAATACCCGGAGCTTATCAAATTTGAATTGATTCAGGACAAATGCGACCTGCTCGACAACATACAGGTAGGACAGGAAATTGAAGTTCATTTCAATTTGAAAGGAAGAAAGTGGACCGATCCTAAGGGTGAGGTCAAGTATTTTACGTCGCTTCAGGCCTGGCGGCTCGTTCCTGTAGCTGCGGCAGCTTCGCAGGCAAGTGCCCCTTCGAAGGACGGCAGTGTACCGCCCCCCTCTGCGGAACCCGAATGGTTGAGCGCTTCATCAGAAGGAGACGACCTACCGTTTTAAGTCGCCCCGGCAATGGTGAATAACCCTTCGGGCTATTTCAGGCCTTTCGCTTTTTGAAGGACTTTGTCCTACCTCCCCCAGGCTTTTTCGACGATTTCTTGGGGCTTAGCGGGTTGTAAACCGGCCCTTCACCAATATGTTGCGGCAGCTTTACCATGCGGATGGTCTTCTCTATCAGGCGTTCTATTCTCGAAAACTTCTGCTGATCCTCCTCATTCACAAAGGTGAAAGCGATTCCATCGGTATCGGCCCGGGCTGTACGGCCAATCCGGTGCACATAATCTTCGGCATCCTGCGGTACGTCGTAGTTGATTACGAGGTTGATGTTTTCAATATCAATACCGCGGCTTACCACATCGGTGGCTGTGAGAATGCTGATTTCTTTGTTGCGGAATTTCAAAAGGGCCGACTCCCTCTCCGACTGCTCAAGGTCCGAATGTATTGCCTCGGCCCTTCTGCCATCCTTCTTTAGCTGCCGGTCGAGCTCCTTTACGGTTGTTTTCCGGCTGCAAAAAATAAGTATTCTCGGCAGGTCTCTGGCGTCAAGCAGGTGCCTCAGCAGATCCATTTTCTGTGTGTCATACACTGAAAAAGCCGCTTGAAATATCTTTTCGGCCGGCTTGGAAATAGCAATGTTGATTTCCTTTGGGTCGTTGAGTATCTCCTTTGCCAATGTGCGGATTTTAGGCGGCATGGTGGCAGAAAACATCAGGTTTTGCCGCTTCTTTGGCAACAGGTTTACAATTTTCATCAGGTCTTCAAAAAAGCCCATGTCCAGCATACGATCGGCTTCATCCAGGATCAGATGCTGCAAATGGCTGAAATCCGCATAATCGAAACTCATATGCGTGATCAACCGGCCTGGGGTAGCGATAATAATATCGGCCCCCTCTTGTAAGGCCTTCTTCTGAGAATCCCAGTTGGCGCTGTCCGACCCACCATACACTGCAAACGAGTTTACGCCCGAGTGATAGCTGAGGCCGTGCACTTGCTGGTCGATCTGAATTGCCAGCTCCCTCGTTGGCGCCAATATCAGCGTCTTAATTTTTCCGTCCGGCGACTTTTGCGCGTCGTTTATCACAGGGATCAGGTAGGCGCCGGTTTTGCCCGTTCCGGTTTGGGCGCATGCTATTATGTCGTGACCTTCAAGAATAATGGGGATCGCCAGCTCCTGCACAGGAGTCATCGTTTCAAATCCCATATCGTGTACTGCATTCTTTACTTCATCCGAAATAGCTAATTCTTCAAACTTCACAGTATTTATTTTATGATGTAATGTGCTTAAATGATGCTGCGTTTATCCGCGAATAATCGGGCAAAGACCTTTCATCGACCGAATTGTGCAGATTTGCATAAGACAAAGATTGCTCAACATTATATTATCCGCAAATTCACATGCCGCTTTCCCCTACTAACAGTACAGGGCAACCTAATCTCCCGGAAAAATAGAGGAAATAATGATCTTAAGGAAGAGGTTGTACACGAACCCGCAGACAAAGAACTCAGTTTATGAAGAAACCTATCAGTTAACGTATTTTTCAATGCAAAATTACCTGCAAATGAACCACCCCCCATTGCTCTAACCAGGGTGGGACTATCCTCGCAACCAAAGCGGAAATTAGTGATTTGAGAACATCGGGATTTGGCGGTTTTTTCGGCTACTGGTTTGCTATCCAACAGTATTACGGGTTACTGCAGACTCGTCTTCCTAACTAAACCAAAGACAGCGCTTGCCGTCTGTTCAACGGCATCTTTAACACCGGTAGTTGTCACTACCTCTTTGTTTTCTACCTCAAAAGCCTGGCTGAGCGAGATCTTGGGTGGGTTTAAAAAGCCAGGAGTTAACAGCACCGCTATGACTGCGACTACTACCCCCAGGGTAACCAGTCCGTTTTTGATATTTGTCTTTAGCGATTGCATACTCCTTTAATAGCAATTTAGATGCCAGTAATGTAAATTGTTTATTTTCAATGTATTAAACAAACATAAGGCATTACTCTGGCCGAAACCGGACAATAACCGCCGGTGTTTCTGTCCGGATTTCCATCAGGCTTTAGTATAAAACTGGAGAAATGAAAAAAGATTACTCCGCTACGGCAAAAAAGTTGCTACTCGAGAACTTCAACCTCAAAGTAAAGCGTGGCGTTGGCCGGAATCTGACCTCTTGCTATGCTGCCGTAACCAAGATCGGGCGGTATCCTCAGTAACGCTCTGCTGCCCTTTTTTAGCTGACCGATTCCTTCATCCCACCCTTTAATAACCTGCCCGATGCCCAGGGTGAAGCTAAACGGCTTATTGCGATCGAACGAGCTATCGAATTTAATGCCATTTTCAAGGTAGCCGGCGTAGTGCACCAGCACCGGTTTTCCATGCTCGGGAAGTGGCCCGTCTCCTTCCTTAATCACTTTTATGCCCAGCCCGCTTTCCTGGTAAACGTATCCAAATTTTCGACTTTCAATCTCCCAGGCCTTCATTGCCTTTTGGAGGAAGAGAATTTCAACTGCTGTAATCTTAAATTTACCATCTGTGGCGAGCGAAAGAAAGTAGTCGCCGCTGGTTTGGGACGGAGTGGGAATATACTTTGCCTTTTTCCCATTTACCAGAAGAAAGTTGGGCTGCTTTTCAGAGAATTGGACACACATGCCAGGAAACTCCGCGTCGGCAAAGCAAAAATCGGCAACATAGGCAAGCTTGGAAGTGCATTCATCGCATTGCGCTACTGCCCTACCTGGCACAAAAAATGGCGCTGCAGCAAGTACAGCTATAAAAAAACAAACGCCTCTCATTCTAGTCCTCATTTGAGCATCCAAATAAGGACTAGAAAAAGAGAAAAAGCAACACTTGTTACTTCCGTTTTTTTCTAAAGGTGATGGGAATAAAGTCGTCGGTAGGAATTCCGATATGGGCCAGGTCCCACTCAGGGTTGTAGGTGCTAATCAATCTTTTAATGCACTCCACCCTGTCCGAAGTCGGAAATTCGCATTCTTCCCAATAGAAAATCTCTACCCGGTAGTGATACTGCTTTTTAATGCCGTTGACTCTTACCTCAACTTCGATCTCCTGCTCTTCTAAAGTGCGGGGAATCTCAATGCCAATAACTGCCATATGTGTGATTTCATTTGCCTGCTTTTCAACAACAAAAAACATACCCCAGTGTTAATGCATTAACAATGAAGAAGTTACAGATTTACTTTCAGATGGAAATGAACGAATACGTGACAGTAAGCTGTTCATTTTTAGCCAATTATCTGATTAAACAACCACTTAACCCGCTACTTTTCCCCTGAGGGGGTTCATTTGTCCGGCAGTATTGATTTGATTATGAAATACCTCTGTTGAAATGAAATTTTAGAAAATTTGTTTCTTTTGTAGAACTACTTCAATTAAGAAATTATGAGCATGACTACTTCTAACCTGTTTAAAAGCTTAAATGTAATTGGTTTATTTTCTATTGTACTGGCGGTGGCTATGGCGTGTTCTTCGCCGAAATCGGGCGACAATACCGAAGCAGAGACAGTTGTAGAATCTGAAACCGAATCGGAGGAAGAGGATAAATCGCAACGCCCGAGCCCTCCTGCCTCTACTACAGCAAATGTGAGCGGCGTTAATGTAACCATCGACTACAGCTCGCCGGCCGTGAAAGGGCGTAAAATATGGGGAGATCTGGTTCCCTACGGAAAAGTAGACCGCACCGGCGCCAACGAAGCCACTGTTTTTTCGGTCGATAAAAATGTGCGGGTAAATGGCGAAATGCTGCCGGCCGGTCAGTACAGCCTTTTTACGATTCCCACCGAAACCGAATGGACGGTGATCTTTAACAAGGTAGCCGAACAATGGGGCGCTTACGACTACGACCAGGCGGAAGATGCACTTAGAATAACCGTAACACCTGAAAAGGCCGACTCATTTAATGAGCGACTGGAGTTGAAAGTAACCGAAGATGGAACCGTGCGTTACCACTGGGAAAACCTTTCCTTCTCTTTTAAAGTGGAGCCCGCTACAGCAAGCTAAAGAAATTGCTTTTTCAGCAAGAAACCTGGCATTTCATTCCGCTAAATGCCAGGTTTTTTTAATGTTAATTGGTTGCGGCCTCCACGCCTCCTGAACCGGTAACTGTTTGATGCACCAGGCTACCGTTGCCGCGGTAATAAACGTAACCGCTGCCCGATACCGTAGCCATGAGGGAATCTGCGAAGCTAACTTCGACTCTCCCGCTACCGGAAAGGTTTACCCTCGCCTCGGCAGCTACCATATCGAAAGCTTGCACACTACCCGAACCGGACAACTGCACGTCCATAAAATCAGCCGACCCTTTGAGGGTTACTTTTCCCGAGCCCGAATGCAAAACATCTGTTGTTTCGGTTGTCCCCAGAAACGTGATATTACCAGAACCGGAAAGCAGTATGTCGGCTTCTGCCACTTCCATGCTGTCTTCTACAACAATGGAGCCGGAACCGGTGAGCGCAATGCTGCTAACCGCCGGCACGGTAACGTAAATATTGAGTGTTTGATAATTTGAAACACATTCGCGCGGCAGTATGGTCCAGGTACCCTCCGATACCTCCGTTTGAATCTGGCTAATAATATTGGCCTGGGCCTCAATTTCAACCCTTTGCTCGCTGCCTCTGTATATGTAAACATTTCCGGCCATCCCGAAATTTATGCCATTAATGTCGCTGAGCGCTACCTCCTGCCTTACTACATCGCCCGTGCCTCTCACGCAGGGGTTATCGACAAGTTCACAACTGAGGAGAAGGAAAAATGCAGGGACATAAATCAAAAAAATGGACAAACGTGGGTGAATAGACATAAGTTTAAGGGGAAAGTTTTTAACGATACTCTTAAAGTCGCAAACAAAGAGAAAAGGTTGCGTTCTAATTCAAATATTCTCTACATGGATTCGTTTTTTTTGCCTTACATTTGCCCTTTCTTTTTCAGATAAATGACAAATATTGCCGATTTGGCGGTATTCAAGAAGAAAGTACTTGAGTACTGCCTCCGACGCCAGGAAGAACAAATTGCCAGCTTGAAGGACGCCATGGATGGCGCCATGGAAAGTGCTTTGAGTGAAAAAGGAGGCTCTGAGGACAGCCAGGATTCTTTCAGGGAGCAAATGCAGCTTGAAAGAAACATGTATGCAAAGAAACTTTCGGAAGCCACTGAAATGCTGGTGTTGCTGCAGCGAATAAACCCGGATGCTTCTTTTCAGCAGGCAGGGCAAGGGTCGATGGTGTCTACCGACAAACAGATTTTTCTAATAGCCGGAAGCCTCGGAAAGCTTACCATAGATGGAACCGACGTATTCGTTATTTCCAACCAATCGCCGATTTACGATGTAATGGCAGGTAGACGAAAGGGTGAAAGTTTCGATTTCCGGGGGCAAAAATTTAGTATCAGCGGAGTGGCCTAGCTCTCCGTAGCGGTACTGAAGCTGGCTCTGAAAAGAAGTGGCAGCCACCACTACCGCGTGTCATTTGTTTTTTCAAAGTAGTATATTCGGCGCCAATAATAAATCATTCAACGGCCGTGCCCTGCGGCCGAATGATAATGAGGAAGATATACATGACCGTAGAAAAAAGAAGGCTCGAAGAATGTAAACATGGGGTACCCTGGAAAAAATGGGGGCCCTACCTGTCGGAGCGCCAATGGGGTACTGTAAGGGAAGACTATAGTAAACATGGTGTAGCCTGGGAGAGCCTTTCGCACGAAGCTGCACGCAGCAAAGCATACAGGTGGGGTGAAGATGGGCTTGGCGGCTTTTGCAATGAAGACCAGCGAATCTGCTTTGCCTGGGCATTCTGGAACCACAAAGATCCTATTTTAAAAGAGCGGCTGTTCGGCTTATCGGGTGTGGAGGGCAACCACGGCGAAGATGTAAAGGAAATCTATTACTACCTCGACAGCACTCCCACGCATTCGTTCATGAAAATGCTGTACAAGTACCCGCAGCATGAATTTCCCTACAAGCAACTTCTCGAAAAAAACCAGCGAAGAAGCAAGAAAGAATCGGAATACGAGCTGATAGATACCGGATTGTTCAATAAAGACGAGTACTTCGACATATTCCTGAAGTATGCGAAGAACGACGTGGAGGATTTTCTGTTTGAAGCTGAGATTGTAAACAGAAGTAGCAAGGACGCGCCACTAACTGTACTCCCGACTTTCTGGTTCAGAAACACCTGGTCGTCGGGCAAGGACAAATTTATACCTTCGGTTGAAGAATTTAGCAGGCAGCACATGTTCTTGTCGCATCACCTGCTCGACGATTTCCATATCTACTTCGACGACAATGTAATCGAGCAGGTTTTTACCAACAACGAAACCAACCGTACAAAGCTTTACGGCATTCCAAACAGCCATAGCTTTTTGAAAGATGGCATCAACGACTACATCGTAAACGGAAATAAGGAAGCCGTTAATCCTGAAAAAAGGGGCTCAAAGGCCAGCGGAGTATACCAGTTTCAGGTGCCAGCCAACGGCAGCGTGTCGGTTAGGGTAAGACTGAGCAGAAGCAAACTCAGCCATCCTTTTGAGGAGTTTGAGAAAATAATGGCCTTGCGCAGTGCTGAATGCGACTCCTTCTACCGCGCCCATCAGCACAAGGTTGCCGATAAGGACCTGAGAAACATACAGCGCCAGGCATACGCAGGCATGATGTGGAGCAAACAGTTTTACTACTACAATGTGAGAGAGTGGCTAAGTGGTGACCCCGGCCGCATGCCTCCGCCGGAGGAGCGAAAAAGAGGGAGAAACCGGGAATGGCAACACATGGACAGCGCCCACATTATTTCTATGCCCGACAAATGGGAGTACCCCTGGTATGCTGCCTGGGATCTTGCCTTTCACTGTATCCCAATAGCACGGTTGGACCCCGAATTTGCGAAAGAACAACTGCTGCTGCTGCTAAAGGACGAATACATGCACCCCAACGGGCAAATTCCCGCGTATGAATGGAACTTCAGCGATGTAAACCCGCCCGTTCATGCGTGGGCCGTGCTGCGGGTATTTAAGATGGACCGGAAGATGCACGGCAAAGCAGACTACGATTTCCTTCAAAAAGCCTTCAACAGGCTTCTTCTCAACTTTACCTGGTGGGTAAACCGGAAAGACGCCGAGGGAAACAACATCTTCCAGGGCGGATTTCTCGGGCTAGACAATATTGGCGTATTCGACAGAAACAGGCCATTGATTGAAGGGGCAACTCTTGAGCAGGCGGATTCAACCAGCTGGATGGCTATGTTTGCCCTCAATATGCTGCGCATGTCGCTCGACCTTGCCGAAGAATACCCTGCGTACCAGGACATGGCCAATAAATTCTTTGAGCACTTCCTGTACATAGCAGAGGCAATGAATAGCTCGGAAACTGACCAAATTACGCTATGGGACGATGAAGACAATTTTTACTATGATGTAATGCACGTGCCGGGGGAGCGACCACACCAAATGAAGGTGAGGTCGATGGTTGGGCTCATCCCGCTATTTGCAATTGAGACGCTACGGCAGACCACCTACGACAAATTACCGCAGTTTAGAGACAGGCTGGATTTTTTCATGAAGCAGCGGCCAAAATTAGCTTCGCTCGTGGCTCGTTGGGAAGACCCCGGACGTGGCGAACGCCGCCTGCTGTCGCTGCTGAGAGGCTTCAGAATGAAGAAAATTTTGGAGAGAATGCTCGACTCCGACGAATTTTTGTCTGAATATGGCGTGAGAGCTCTTTCTAAATACCATAAGGACAACCCCTACGTGCTGGAAATGAACGGCGAGAAATTCATTGTCAAATATTTGCCGGGCGAATCGGATTCTTCTTTTTTCGGTGGTAACTCCAATTGGCGCGGCCCTGTGTGGTTTCCGGTAAACTACCTTATCATTGAGTCGCTTTACAAATTTCATTTCTACTATGGCGACGATTTTAAGATTGAATACCCCACCAAGAGCGGCGAGTATATTACCATACGAGAGCTGGCAGGGATACTGGCCGAGAGACTTATCAAAATTTTTAAGAAAGACGCCGACGGTAACCGCCCCGTATTCGGGAAAAATGAGAAGTTTCAAAAAGATCCGCATTTCAAAGACTACATTCTTTTTTATGAATACTTCAATGGCGACACAGGCGTAGGGCTTGGCGCTGAACACCAAACCGGCTGGACAGGTATGATTGCTGACATAATTCACAAATACTACAATCCCTAAAAGCGCTGCTTATGTTTTCTTTCTTCAAAAAGAAAGAGGTGTTGCCGCCTGTTGCGGTGTATACCGACAAGGTGCAGATGTACAGGCAACTGATGGCCGGCTTAAGTGATGGCCGGCGTTCGCTGGTAGTATGCTTTTTCGAAAAAACCGCAAATGAACTGAAGGAGTTGCTAAACGCTGCGCAAATAAGCTCGGCAAAGATTGTGCTTGCCCCGGTTTCGCACAAAGATATGAACGGTGCTGAGCAAGTGCTTATGGCTGAGATTTATCCTACTGCTACTTTTTATACACAAACAATCAGCTCACTAACCACGGCGGGCAGGCCCATTCTGAAGGTTTTCTCTTCTCTCGACAATCCCTTCTTCTCTCATTTTGGCGGAGATAAGCTCAAAACCCTTACGGCTCGGCTTGGGATGCAAAACGACGAAGCCATTGTCCATCCAATGATCGATAGAGCGATTCAAAACGCGCAAACCAAAACCGAAAGCCGCCTGGCCTCCGAACGAAAAGCAACCTCAATCGAGGAGTGGTTCTCGCTTAATCAGCTGCCGTCGCGGTAGAAGTGAGTTGGCCTCCAACACCCAACGGAGCAGCTATTCGCTGCAACTGGCTCACTTAAAGATCTATACCAATAATTGAGAGTTTAATTACAAAGCTATTATATTAGTGCTTCCTTTTTGCCGACCTGGTACATCGCTTATTAAAATGGTTTCATTTTTTGCTCTCTTTCAACATGAAAAAGCTATGCATGTATGCCTTGTCGCTGCTTCCCCTCACTTTTGCATGTGGCGACGAAGGGGTGGGGTTTAATATCACGAAGAAAGTCCCCGTAATTTTCAATGTAGAAATTCCGGCCAACGATCCCGTTGTGCTCATTTCTCCGCCCGATTTTATTGAAACTTACAGACTTCGGGACGTAGGAGCCTTTGACGACGTATTGTCTAATCTCGACGAAACAAACGGGTTGATTGTCAATGAAATCAGCTACTCTATTACCGAAGTTGACCCGGACGAGGAAATAACGATTGACGAAATAAGATTAAATGTAACTTCTTCCGGCGCGGAGCAGCGCAGCGTGCTGGGCATTTCGGGTACATTGCAAAACACGCCCGAAACCAAAGCAACTGTAACCAGCAGCGATATTAATATAATAGCCGAGATATTACTAAACTACCAGGAGGTAGATAACATACTGGTTTTCTACCTGCCTGAGGCGCCGGCTAACGATCTTAACTTTGTGGTTACGCTCTATTACGATGTTACTGTAAGAGCCCGTTTCTAATCAATCTATCCAACCCTATGAGAAAGCTTTTGTTACAATTTCTGCTGATAGTAGCCGGCACGGGTGCCGGGGCGCAGGATCTCGACATATTTATTGAGGGCGGAAGTGATGATGCCGAGCGCCTGCTGAAAAATTATTTTGAACCTGCCTTCAACGGGTTTGCTTATGGGTTAACCAATGGATGGGCCAATACCGCCAAACCGCACCGGCCGCTCGGTTTTGATGTCACCATCACCGCATCGGTGTCTTTTGTGCCCGACAAGCTAAGGTACTTTAAGTTTGACCACCGCGACTACGAGAATGTAACCCTTGCCGACCCGGCACGAGATATGCTGCCAACTATCTTCGGCCCCAACCTCAACGCCGACGATATTCCGGAAATAGTCTTCAACGAGGGGTCGGAGGACGAAGTGAAATTTAGCAGTCCTACCGGGTTGGGAATGAAGGAAGAAGTAGGCTTTAACGCCGTACCAGCACCCATGATTCAGGCCGGGTTTGGTCTGTTGAAAGAGACTGATCTTAAGGTACGGTTCATGCCCCGTATAACCCAACAAATTAACGATATAGAAGTAAGCGTGGGCATGTTGGGCTTCGGTGTGCTACACGACATAAAGCAGTACGTGCCAGCCTTCGCATTTTCTCCTTTCGAGCTTTCAATGCTGGTGGGCTTTAGCCGAATCGGCCTTGAAATTACTCCCGACACAAGCAAACCAGGCAACATCACCAGGATAGGCGTAAAAGGTGGCACGCTGCAGTTTTTAGGAAGCAAAGACTTTACCAAGCTTCTTACTGTTTATGGCGGCGTTGGTCTCAACGGCGCCTTTACAAGAGCCCGGCTGGAAGGGAGCTACGAGATAGAGAGTTCCCTGGAACCCCTTATCGACCCGCTCGACTTTAAGTTCAATAATTTTAGCCCGCGGGCTACCGCTGGTCTACGGCTCAACCTGGCACTGCTTACGTTTCACCTCGACTACACGCTGCAAAAATACAACACGTTTTCTACCGGCCTGGGCTTAACCATCAGATGATACCCAACTCAGGACGGCATTCGGCGCAAGTTTAGATCACAACCAAAGGGCGAGATTGAAGCCGGGGAGCAATTTTTGCTGAAGCAGCTAGCCAGGGTTGCGCCGATTTGTGCAACGCGAAATGTATGAGTTCCAGATCGTATTTGTCCTGGTTCACCGATGGCTTCACCTTCGTGAGCAAACGTCAAAAAAAACGCTGCCTGCGATAACGGAGACGTGAAAATGGGTCCTTTGAATATTGGATTTTCTGCTTAACTTTCGAAAATTTTATTCAATACAAACAATTACAACAAGTGAAAGAAGGAATAGTAAAGTTCTTCAATGACTCCAAAGGTTATGGTTTCATTAAAGATGCCGAATCAGACAAAGAATACTTTGTACACGTATCTGGCCTGGTAGATGAAGTAAGGCAGAACGACGAAGTAACCTATGAACTCAAAGAAGGAAAAAAAGGCTTGAACGCCGTCAATGTTAGAGTAGTAAGTTAAACTTTCTATAAAACATTTCTAAAAGCCAGGAACACCACCTGGCTTTTTCGTTTTAGAGCTTAATAAAAATTTTCTTTCTGTACAGCAACCACACAGGTATATAACAAATAACCAGCGAATACAGCAGCGCCCAGCAGAGAGAAGACATTTTCTCGGGCAGGCCAACATCAACAAGTCCTTCGTAAACCCAAGCCCGCAGCGGAAAATTAATCAACCCGAATATTTTTAAGAGAACGCCGTGCAACACGTAGGCTGTTACGGCATTTGTGCCGAACACCACACCCATTTTTGCCCATTTGGAATAACCCTGTATATCAATAAGCCAAATAAAGAATGCTAGCGCCATAGTGGCTAGGCCGGAGGTGTACAATACATATGAGCTTGTCCAGATAGGCTTATTGATGGGAAAAAACCAGCCCCAAACGCTCCCCACCACAAAAGCCGAAAAACCGGCAAAGAAAAGCCATATTACTTTTTTCTCAATGGGTAGTTTGGCTAAAATCAGCCTGCCGGCGAGCAAGCCTGTAATGCCGGTGGCAATAGCCGGAAATGTGCTGAGCAAACCTTCCGGGTCCCACGTCTTTTCCCACATGGCGCCCGGTAGAAGCCGCCTGTCTACCCAAGCCTGGAGGTTGGTGCCTGGCTCAAAATTTGGTGCGATAAAATTCGGGCCTATTTGCCTGATACCTTCCACGGCCACCATGCCACTGCTTCGCAGTGTTTCACCCGTAACAAGTGCCTGTTGAATAACATCGTCAACAGGTACAGGCACGAGGGCCATTACTGCCCAGTATCCCAGCAAAAGTACGGCAGCCCATTTTGCCTGCGTTTTCCACCCAGAGTTTAAAAACAGTAGGGAGCATATGAGAAAAACTATACTGATCCGCTGAAGTACTCCGGCAACACGAACATTCGAAAAATCGAACTTCGGAAAAAGCCAGAGGAACAATCCGAGCGCAAATATTTTTAGCGACCGTATGATGATTTTTTTCACCATCTCATTTTTTGGCTTCCCCAATTCAACCTGCCGGTTAAATGCCAGGGCAATAGAAACACCCACTATGTACAGAAAAAAAGGAAAGACAAAGTCGGTGGGCGTGGTGCCGTGCCATGGTTTATGCAAAAGCGGCCCGTATACGTGGCCCCACGACCCCGGCACATTTACGATTATCATACCGGCAACGGTGAAACCACGAAAAGCATCGAGCGAAAGTAACCTGCCCCGTGACATGAGGTCGCCTGAAGCCTGTGTGGAGTGGCTTGGAGAGTCGGACATTTTTTTGAAAAAAGTAGGTAGAAAAACAAAAGATAGGCAGAAGTAACTGAATGCACAACTGGGAATTAGTCCGTGCACGTACCGACCTGATATTCGGAGTATCCGGAGGACATTGACAACCATGCCCTCCAGCAAAAACAAGTTGGGAAATGAAAAAAAAGGAGGTTTTCCTACCTCCTTTCGTCGTCGGCACGATGCCAGTTGTTAATACCCCCTGCTCCTCCCCGATCGATCTATCATCTGCTTTAACTTGCCGTTAAACGACTGTTCAGAAACCAACTGCTCTAGGGTGAGGTGCATCCTGTATTTCCAGTAGTGTTGCGGAATGGCCGGCACGTTTATTCTCTCCTCGGGCGGATAGGTCCTTCTCAGCTGGCCGTCCATAGCCAGTAGGTCCTGAATTGGGAAAATGGCCCACATAGCGGGCGAGTGCAGGTGCTGCTCCAGAATTTTCGCTACAAGCCACGGCTCGCAAAACTGTGGGGCTTCACCAGCCAGGCCGAGAATGTGGTTGTAGAACCTTTGCGTTGCAGCGCGGTCTTCTTCCCACCAGCCTCTCAATGTAGACGTATCATGGCTTGATGTGGTTGTTACGGCGAGGTAGGGCGTATCGGCAGGGTGCCAGAATTCCCATTCGGGGTTGTTGGGCATTCGCTGCACGGCCAGGCTAAGCATCTGCAATTCGGCCATTACGCCAGGCACGCTCTCGGGCACCATGCCCAGGTCTTCCCCACAAATCAGCATGTCGGTGGCCGACTTTATCGCCGGCAGCTTCTCCATGGCCCTGTCTCGCCAAAAGTCGTTGTGGCGCTTGTAGAAATAGTGGTTGTACAGTCTGTTGAGCACATCCTTTACGTCGTTGCCGAGGTCGCGGTAGCTGTAGGTGCTATGGAAGCCTATTCGCGGATTGAATGCCTTGCCTGAAGAAAGCGGCGCTTCCAAAAACAAGATCTCAGACTGCAACCTGAACATCTGGTTCCTCATCCACAGATGGTGGTCGGCGTCATCCGGGTTTTGTTCAATTACATGATCGAAATGGGCCTTAAGCTTCCGCTGCGTTTCAAATTCGGGAAGAAAGTAAAAGTGATCGTGCTTGTACTCCCTCAGGTAGGTCTCCCGTACCGACTCGGCTTGGGCGCCGAAAATTTCGGCCAACATATAATTCCTGATATAGGGTCGGCAAAACCGTTCTTTATCAAAATACAGTCCCCAGCTACTCAGCTCTTCCACAGTAAATGGCAGCGAGGGATTAAAATGCCCTAACAACCCTTCCACAGCATCCATCGGGATTTCCCATATCCGAAAAAATCCGAGAATGTGGTCAATGCGAAAAACATCGAAGTAGTCAGCCATTTTTGACAGGCGTTCCTTCCACCATGCGTAGCCATCCTTGGCCATTTCTTGCCAGTTGTAGGTAGGAAAACCCCAGTTCTGCCCGGTTATTGAAAAGTCGTCGGGCGGTGCCCCAGCCTGGCTGTCCATATTATACAAATGCGGCGCCACCCAGGCATCGGCACTATAGCGGTAAATACCAATGGGGATATCGCCCTTTAACACAACGCCTTTACTTCTTGCGTAGGCTGTGGCTTCTTTCAGTTGTTTATCCAGGTGAAACTGAATAAAGTAGTGTACCGCTACGTCGTCGAAATGGTCGTTGGCGGGATCAGCATATTTCGATATCTCCTTTTCATTATACCGGGCATATTTTGGCCATTTAGCAAAATCAGGAGTCTTGTACTGGTCTCTGAGGCAAGAAAAAACGGCATAAGGCACAAGCCACTTCTTGTTTCTTTCGAAGAAGGCCTTAAACTCTTTCTTCTTCAGGAAAGTCGCCTTTTGCTCATCGTAGGCCAGTTTGAAGTACCTGGACTTCGCCTGCATTACCTTTTCGTATGGCACATGATCCTGCGCATTCAGGTTCTTTCTAATGTCGTCAAATTCCTTTTGTTGCTTCGCATCCTTTAGCGGGCCAATGGCTGCCAGGTTTGCATATATGGGGTGTAAGGCAAACACTGAAATGCCTGCATAGGGATACGAATCGATCCATGTATGAGTAGCCACAGTGTCGTTGACCGGCAGCACCTGAATAAGCTTATTCCCGGTTTGTACGGCCCAGTCGGTCAGCAACTTAATGTCGGTAAACTCGCCAACACCGGTGCCCTGCTCCGTTCGCAGCGAAAAAACCGGGATAGCCACTCCAGCCCCGCGCCAGTTGCCCGACTGAAATCTGAAGTCTTCGTCGGCCTGTACTATCAGTTCTTTTTTGTCCAATTGCGACGGGAATGGCAAATAGCGGTTTTCGCCTCCCTCCCATTCCACCACCTTTTTGGTTTTGGTGTTGTACAGGACATACTTGTATTGGACGGGCAGGTCGCTCGCCTCCACCGGCACCTCACACTGCCATGTCGGAAAATGCCTGTTATCCATTAGCACAACCCGCTTCTCATTCCATTGTCCCAGCTGCTCGCAGTCGCCCAATATACCGACGCGAAAGCCTTTTCCCACACGTGGCAGCCGAAGCTCGAAACGACAATAAACAGCGTTCCGCTCATAGCCAAATTCGGTCTCGTATTTATCGGGCTGAAAGAATGCCTGCAAAAAGGGAGACGTGTAAAGCGGGTTTTGCTGATCCCACTTCGATCTCCAGTAATCTCTGATACTGATACTGCCGAACCTTCCTTTATCCACCGGATGAAGCCGGTTTGAGCCTGTTTCCCACTCAATGGAACCGTTGCGTTCGTCGAGTACAAAATATCTGTAGGCCAACGATTCAGCTTCCTTTTCCGATATATCTACCTCAAGGCTCCAGTGTTCGCCGCCGCCAAAATTCATGGCAGCAGCCTTGCCGGTATCCCATTTACCCAGTTTACCAGCCGATCCGCAAACAAATAAGCGTTGCCCCCATACCGTGCGGTAATCAATTCTAAATTTTATTTTCATTTAAACTTCAGACCGATTTTTTGTGATTATCTCAAACATTACGCTGTCACTATTTTCAAACGCAACACCACCTTCAACATTGCCAAAAAATAGAAACTGCCGGCACTCAAATGCCTGCAAATATAAGAGCATAATCGGGAAATGAATTATTGGCTACAAGCTCATATACTGCAGGTCGAAATGCCCACCGATTAGTCTTCGTCCCGTACCTGAAGCACCATTACGGCGGCTATGATAAAGGACACCCCGCCAATAAGCAGGGCGTAAATGGCTTCACCGTCAAACAGCCGCTTTACCAAAAACCCCAGGACCGACGCGGCACATATTTGTGGGATTACGATAAAAAAATTGAAAATACCCATGTACACGCCCATTTTCCGGAGGGGTATTGCGCCAGCCAAAATTGCATAAGGCATGGCTAAAATGCTTGCCCACACAAGGCCCACGCCTACAAATGGTATTAACAACAAAACGGGCGATTTAATAAAGAAAATGGAAATGAAGCTAATGCCTCCAACCAGCAGCGAAATCATATGCGTGATCTTTCGGGAGGTTTTGCCAGCCAGCCAAATTAAACCAAAGGCTAATATGGCCGCTGCTCCGTTGTACACCGAGAACAATACGCCTACCCAATCAGCTCCATCGTTATACAATTGCGATTGTACATCTCTGGTGCCATACACATGGGACGTAACGGCCGCAGTTGTATAAATCCACATGGCAAAAAGCGAAAACCACGAGAAGAACTGTACAACAGCCAGCTGCTTCATGGCTTTTGGCATCCGGTTTAGGTCGCCAATAATAGACGTTAATCCATTCCTTCTGCCGGCTTTTTGCATGCCGCCTGCCACCCACTCGATTACACCAAATACTGCAAAACCAATCGCCAGTATATAAACTTCTTTTTCAGCCTGCACATAGCTGAGGCCAAGGGTGAGAGCAAGGCCAATTACCAGCAGAAATGAACCGGTTTTAAAGAATGTTGCCGCATCCGGCTCCGATTTGCCCTCCTCGTCGCTTTTGGCAGTGATGTTGCCCTTTTCAAAGGCCTCAAATTCGGCGGGCGAATATTCACGGGTCCTCAACACCGTCCACAAAATTGCAAGCATAAATGCCAGTGCCCCAAAGTAAAATGAGTATTTCACAGATGGTGGGATCACGCCTGCTTCAGCCGTGTTGGCTATCCCAAACCAGTTGGTAAGCATATAAGGCAATGCCGAGGCTATCACGGCACCGGTGCCGATAAAGAAACTCTGCATGGCAAAGCCCTTGGTTCGCTGCTCTGCCGGCAGCATGTCACCTACGAATGCCCGGAATGGTTCCATCGAAACGTTAATTGATGCATCCATTACCCACAGCATGCCCGCTGCCACCCACAGCGCAGGCGAATTAGGCATGATAATAAGCGCAATAGAGGCGAGAATTGCCCCTACCAGGAAATAAGGTCTCCTCCGGCCAAGCCTGTTCCAGGTATTATCGCTCATGTGCCCGATAATGGGCTGAATGAGCAGCCCGGTAACTGGTGCGGCTATCCATAAAATAGGTATGTTGTCAATTTCTGCACCGAGGGTCTCGAAAATTCTTGATACGTTGGCATTTTGAAGTGCAAAGCCAAATTGTATTCCTAAGAAACCGAAACTCATGTTCCAGATCTGCCAGAAGCTAAGCCGTGGTTTTTGCATGGGTCTGTTACAAAAAATGATAAGTTAGATTGGAATCGTCTAAAAATAGTGAGCCGGTGTAGTGCCAGCAGCCAACGCCAGGCGGAGGCGCTGCGTTTCCACTACCTCATGGAAGATTTTCTAATGATGAGCTTTGTTTTAAGAATCTCAGTCCGTGGTTCAAATTGATCTTCATCTGTCTCCGACTCCTCTATGAAAAGCTGAGCCGCTTTTTGCCCCATTTCAAACCCAGGTTGCGACACAGTAGACAATGAAGGTTCCATTAACGAAGAAATCTGCCAGTCGCTAAATCCCACAATAGCCACATCTTTTGGCACGGAAATGCTCCTTTCGCGCAATGCTATCATAGCACCTATACCTACCATGTCGTTGTTGGCAAAAATTCCGTCGAAATTCAGCTTACGATTAAATAGCGTCGCAATCTGCCGGCCACCTTCATCAAAAGTGGTTTGCTCGCAGTGAATGATCAGGTTCTCGTCGATGTCGAGGTTATGCTTTTTAAGTGCGGCTATGTACCCCTCCCTCCTGTTCTTTGTGATGTCGAGGTTCTTGGGCCCCTCCAGGTGCACAATTTTTTTACACCCTATACCAATCAAGTGTTCAGTGGCCTGAAAAGCACCATCGTAATCATCAACTATCACCCGGCTGGTATTTAGCTCCTCACAAATGCGGTCGAAGAAAACAAGCGGGATACCCCGGTCGATCAGGTTTCTGAAGTGGTCGTACTTCAGCGTTTCTTTGCTTAGCGAGGCCAGAATGCCATCCACACGGCTGTTGACCAACGCATTGGTGTCCGACACCTCCCTTTGGTACGACTCGTTTGTTTGCGAAATAATTACGTTATAACCCGCCTTGTAAGCTACATCTTCAATGCCACTAATAATGGTTGAGAAAAAAAAGTGAACGATCTCAGGAATAATAACCCCAATGGTGTTTGTCTTGCTCTTCCTCAAGCTCAGGGCAATAAAATTGGGCTGATAATTCAGTTTGGCGGCCAGGTCAGCCACCGCCTTCTTAGTTTCTTTGCTTATATCCGGATGATCTTTTAGCGCCCTCGATACCGTTGAAGGTGAAATATTTAACTCGCGGGCAATGTCTTTTATGGTTACTGGTGGATTTTTCATCTACATTTTATTTTTACACCCTCCTTATCACGGCAAATCAATATTGTCCATTCCGATCCGCCGTTTTCAGTGTGTAAGATATAATTTTTATACCATTCTGTAATATAGAAAATATCTCAACACCTAAACTTTGAAAAAGAGCTTTTGCTTATTTCTCAATTAGGAATAATTTTGACCCTCCTTCCGGGGAGACAATATATTCATTCTAAAAACAAAACTATGAGATTCAGAGCAGGCGTACTAACCGGTGACGAGGTAAAGGAATTGTTCGACTATGCCAATAAAAATGACTTCGCACTGCCGGCTGTAAACGTTATTAATACTAATTCAGTAAATGCAGTGCTTGAAACGGCCAAAGCGGTCAATTCACCCGTAATCATTCAGTTTTCTAACGGCGGCGCCTCTTTTTATGCTGGCAAAGGTCTGAGCAACGACAACCAGCAATCGGCTATAGTGGGTGGAATTTCCGGTGCACAGCACGTGCACCTGATGGCCGAAAAATATGGCGTGCCTGTAATACTGCACACCGACCATTGTGCCAAAAAGCTCCTTCCCTGGATAGATGGCCTGCTGGACGCCGGTGAAAAATTCTACGAACAGAATAAAAAGCCCCTATACAGCAGCCACATGCTCGACCTTTCTGAGGAGCCTCTGGAAGAAAATATCGAGATCTGCGCCAAATATTTCAAGCGGATGGCGAAGCTGGGCATGACTATAGAAATAGAGCTGGGAGTAACCGGCGGCGAAGAAGACGGCGTAGACAACACGCATGTCGATAACTCAAAGCTTTATACGCAACCCGAGGAGGTAGCTTTTGCCTACGAAAACCTTAAAGCTATAAGCGACAGGTTTACTATTGCGGCTGCCTTTGGCAACGTACACGGAGTATACAAGCCTGGCAATGTGAAACTGATGCCTGTTATATTGAAAAACTCGCAGGAGTACATCAAGAAGAAGTATAACACAGGCGACCTCCCAGTTAATTTTGTGTTCCATGGAGGGTCGGGCTCGTCACGCGAGGAGATACGGGAGGCGATCTCCTATGGCGCCATCAAAATGAATATCGACACCGACATGCAGTGGGCTTTTTGGGATGGCGTTAAAAACTTCTACAAGGCAAATGAAGGCTACCTCCAGGCGCAGATTGGAAACCCTGAGGGCGACGACAAGCCGAATAAGAAGTTTTACGATCCCCGTGTATGGCTAAGAGAGGGCGAAAAGAGCTTTGTGAAAAGACTTCAGCACTCTTTTGAAGACTTGAATTGCCTGAACCGAAACGCTTAACGGCGCACGCAATGAAGCTCGGGCGAATTGTACTATATAAAGTTGCGCTACCCATTGTGGTGACTGCAGTAACCGTTAGTTGCAATTCGCCCGAAAAAATTTCCGAAACAGCAAAGCCCGCCGCAACAGACTCCGCATCAATGCACAGCAGTTCAAACAAACTAATTGTTTATCAGGTAATGACCCGTCTGTTTGGAAACAAAACCTCCCTTAACAAAAGGTATGGTACCGCGGCAGAAAATGGGGTTGGCAAATTTAACGACATCACGGCCGAAGCCCTTAGGGAAATAAAAGAGCTTGGCAGCACGCACATCTGGTATACCGGCGTAATTGAACACGCTACCATGACCGATTTTTCAGCTTTCGGTATCCCTCTCGACGATGCCGATGTAGTGAAAGGCAGAGCAGGCTCGCCCTATGCCATCAAAGACTATTATGACGTAAACCCCGACCTGGCAACAGACATACCGAAACGAATGGAGGAGTTTGAAGCCCTGGTAGAACGCACACACGATGCCGGCCTTAAAGTGCTAATTGATTTTGTGCCCAACCATGTGGCAAGAAGATACACGTCGGATGCCAAACCCGAGGGTATTGCAGATTTTGGAGCCGCCGACAACACAGCGGAGGCTTTCAATCCTGGCAATAATTTCTATTACATACCCGGGCAGCCTTTTCAGGTGCCGGCCGGTTACGACCCGCTACCCCGCGAAAGACACCCCTCCCACGACCGCAGGTTTGAAGAAATACCCGCAAAAGCTACAGGAAACGACGTATTTTCGGCCACACCTTCCATACACGATTGGTTCGAAACAGTAAAGCTCAACTATGGTGTTGACTACCAGAATAATCGTGAAAAATATTTTGACCCCGTGCCCGACACCTGGCACAAAATGTACGACATCCTCTCCTATTGGGCTTCGAAAGGAGTAGACGGATTTCGCTGCGACATGGCCGAAATGGTGCCTGTGGAGTTTTGGGAATGGGTGATTCCCAAAATAAAAGAACGGTTTCCGCAAATGCTTTTTGTTGCAGAAATCTATAAGCCAAATGAATACAGAGACTATTTGTTCAGAGGGAAATTTGACTACCTCTACGACAAGGTGGAACTGTACGACACGCTCAGGCACATTGTAGAAGGCAAGGCAAATACTGACCATATCACACCCATTTGGCAGCGTCAGGAGGGAATCGGTCATTTGATGTTGCGATTTCTTGAGAACCACGACGAGCAGCGAATTGCCTCTCCATTTTTTGCTGGCCGGGCAGAGTACGCTATTCCGGCTATGGCCTTAACCGCATTCATGCACACAGGGCCGGTAATGGTGTACTTCGGGCAAGAAGTAGGCGAACCCGGTGCAGGCAATGAAGGCTTTCAGGGTGAGGACGGCAGAACCACCATATTCGATTATTGGGGAGTGCCCTCCCACCAGGCCTGGATGAATAATGGCAAATTTGACGGCGGCAAGCTTACTGAGGAACAGCGGAAGCTCCGTGACGGTTACAAGAAAATATTGCATCTCTGCAAAGGAGAGGAACTGATTAACGAAGGCAGTTTTTATGACCTCCACTTTTTTAACAGAAGCGATAGTTATAAGGGGTACAGCAACAACATTTACACCTTCTTAAGACACAATGACACGGAAGCAATTCTAATTGCAGCAAATTTCAACAAGACTGCTACTGAAAAACCAACTGTAAAAATACCGTTGGATGCGCTGGAAAAGTTTGGCATGGGTACGTCCGCAGCCATCACCTTTACAGTACATGACAATGCCAACGACAAGCAACAAATAGCGGTCGGTGATTTAAGTCAGCAAAACATTGAAAACAAAGGCTTCACTTTTGACATAGCACCCAATACATACCGGATTTTCCGGCTAACTTCTAACTAACCTGACAATGAAACCATTTTTGAAAATATTTTTTGCGGCATTTCTTATCGTCGCTGCCGGCTGCCAATCGGCCAACCAAACTGCTGAAACCACAGAGAAAACTCCAGCTCCATTTTTGTGGGAAAACGCAACTATCTACTTCCTGCTGACGGATCGGTTCCAAAACGGCGATAAGAGCAATGACGTAAACTTCGGGCGAACCCTCCCCACCTCCCCACTTCGTGGATTTATGGGAGGCGATATTAAAGGCATCACGCAAAAAATCAATGACGGCTATTTTACTGATTTAGGCGTAAATGCCATCTGGTTTACTCCCGTGGTGGAGCAAATTCATGGGCTTGTGGATGAGGGCTTTGGGGCCAACTACGGGTTTCATGGTTACTGGACCAAAGACTGGACCGCGCTTGATCCGAATTTTGGCACAAGAGAGGACCTCAAAACACTGGTGCAAACCGCCCACAGCAAGGGGATAAGGATAATACTGGATGTAGTGCTAAACCACACCGGCCCCGTAACTGAAGAAGACAAAGTATGGCCTGCAGATTGGGTAAGAACTGAGCCTCAATGTACGTACCAGGGCTACGAGTCGACCATTTCCTGTACACTTGTTAAAAATCTGCCCGACATCCTCACCGAAAGCGACCAGCCGGTAGAGCTGCCACAGTTTCTTGTAGAAAAATGGAAGGCTGAGGGAAGGTATGAGGCAGAAATGAAAGAATTGGATGACTTCTTTGAAAGAACCGGCTACCCCAGAGCGCCTCGCTATTACCTGATTAAATGGCTCACCGACTACGTGCAGGAATTTGGCGTCGACGGATTCAGGGTCGATACTGCAAAGCATGTCGAGGAAAGCATCTGGGGTGAGTTGTTTGAACAGGTGAAATTAGCCTTTGCTACCTGGAAGCAGGAAAACCCCGCAGAGAAGCTTGACGATAATGACTTCTTTATGATGGGAGAAGTTTATGGATACGGCATTAGCGGCGGCAGGATGTACAATTTCAACGATGTTGAAGTGGACTTTTTCAACCAGGGATTTACGAGCCTGATCAATTTCGAATTTAAAACTGACGCAGGCCAAAGTGACTATGAAGCAATTTTCACAAAGTATGATTCCATACTTAATACGAGCCTGAGCGGAAAAGGCACCGTTAACTATATAAGCTCTCACGACGACGGCGGGCCTTTCGACCTCAAACGAGAACGGGTAATAGAGGCAGGTACCAAGCTGCTACTCACCCCCGGCGCTGCACAAATATATTATGGCGATGAATCTGGCAGGTCGCTAAGCATTGAAGAAGCCGAGGGAGATGCAAGGCTCAGGTCTTTTATGAATTGGGAGCAAATTGAAGCGAACGACTCAATTGGGGGTGTTCCGGCACGAGCAATACTTTCGCACTGGCAAAAGCTTGGCACATTCAGGAGAGACCACCCTGCTGTTGGGGCCGGCAAGCATCAGCAGCTTAGTTCCGATCCCTATGTTTTTAGCCGCACCCTTTCTGTTGACGGCTACACCAATGCGGTTGTAGTAGGCCTGGGTATGAAAACCGGTGAAAAAACAATTGCACTGAACAATACCTTTGAAGATGGCACGGAGCTAACAGATTACTATGGCGGAGGCACGTTTACGGTAGAAAACAACAGCGTAACCGTTAACTCCAATGAAACGATTGTCCTGCTGGGGGAAAAGTAATTTACCGGGTGCGGCAAGCCGACATTTATAAAAATTGAAAAGGAGGCAATAGCCTCCTTTTTTTTACCCTTTCGTCGCAAGAGTTTTCCTGGTTTTCTGAATAGATTTTAATCAATCCCATCGCTTCCTAAAAATTAGACTTTTCTAAGAAGTAGTACAAAAATACCGGAAACGTTTTCGCAAACGATTACATTAAAATTATATCAATCCAAGCTGAATAAAAGTTGGATTTTTCTGCACCCGGGTTAGCATTATTCATAATTTTTGAGAAAATTGTAAGGATTTTACTAAGTTGGAAAAGGTACTATTGACACATTTGCACTGCACTTGAATCTCCTGTCCTTCTTCATTTTTAGTCAAAGTCGTGAGTTTAAAGCAATTACCAAACAACTATTAAACTACATTTTTATGAGACAACGATTACTGAAGTACATTTTCCCGGTAATCTGCCTTGTTGGCTTGACATTTGGTCAGGCGGTAGCTCAAGACAGACAGATCAGTGGAAAAGTAACAGATTCAGAAACCGGGGATGGTCTTCCCGGAGTGAACGTATTGGAGGTGGGCACCTCCAACGGTACGGTAACCGACCTTAATGGTAACTATTCCATTAGTGTTGGTTCAAATGCCTCTCTTTCTTACTCATTCGTGGGCTATGCAGTGCAGACCATAGCAGTAGGATCAAGGGCGGTTATCGACGTGGCACTTGACCTCGACGTGCAATCACTGAACGAAGTGGTTGTGGTAGGTTACGGTACCCAGGAGAAGAAGGAACTTACCAGTGCGGTTACCAACCTTAATGAAGAAGACTTTAACAGGGGTAACGTAAACAGCCCAGCCCAGCTTTTGCAGGGCAAAGTTCCCGGCTTGAGTATCTATAATAAAGGTGGTAACCCAAACAGCAGCGCTACAATCAGGCTAAGAGGTATATCTACCGTAGGTGCTAACACTGAACCTCTGGTTGTTATCGACGGTGTTATCGGCGCCTCCCTCGACAACGTAGACCCGAACGACATCGAATCAATCAACGTATTGAAAGACGGATCAGGTGCTGCGATCTACGGAAGCCGTGGTTCAAGCGGTGTTATTCTTGTAACTACCAAAAGCGGTGCGAGAGGCAAAGGCGTAACAGCCAGCTACAATGGCTATGTGTCTGCCGCAAGCGTGGCAAGGCAACAGCCGGTTTTCACTGCATCTGAGTACATTGCGGCAGGCGGAAACGACCTCGGCGCAGTTACCGACTGGCAGGATGAAGTTACCAGAACCGGTGTTTCGAATGTTCACAATATCGCCATTTCAGGTGGAAGTGAAGCTACTACTTTCCGTTTGTCTACCAACTTCAGAAATGTAAACGGTATACTTGAGAAATCTGGATTTGATCAAATTAACGCTCGTGCCAACATCAATCACAGAGCATTGGACGACAAACTTCAGATTGGTTTCAATATGGCGCTAACTAATCGTGAGAGCAACTTTTCGTTCAACGAGGCACTGCGTTATGCGGTATTGTATAACCCTACAGCACCTATCACGTTTGACAATGGTGAGTATTTCCAGGCTATCCTTTTCGACAACTTCAACCCGGTAGCAATTCTCGAGCAAAACATTAACGAGGGTAAAAGAAAGAACCTCAACTTTAATGCGAAAATCGACTACGAGGTTGTTGAAGACCTGATTTTTACTGCAAATTATGCACAGCAGTATACCAACAACCTTAATGGTGAGTACTATTCAAGAAACTCGCTGTTCAGAGGCTTGAACAGAGGCGGCCTTGCCAGAAGATTCACTTCAGACAGCAAGTTTACTCTTTTTGAAACCTATGGAACCTATTCCAAGGGTTTTGGCAGTGTAGACATGAGTGTATCCGGTGGTTATTCTTTCCAGCAGGATGAGTATGAAGATTATTTCATTGAATTGGGTAACTTCCCAAGCGACGCCCTAGGGTATCATGCCCTTGAAAATGCTGGCGATAGACTTTCCGGCATTGCTGCCAATGTAAACATCAATAGCAATGTTTCACCCAACAACAGGATTATCGCATTCTTCGGCCGGGCTAACTTTACTTTTGATGATGCGATTTTCGTGAATGCCTCAGTTAGAAGAGAAGGTTCTACCAAACTAGGTGCCAACGAGCAGTGGGGTATTTTCCCGTCAGCTGGTTTGGGTGTTGACCTCAACAAGTACCTGCAGCTGTCAGGTGTTGACATCTTGAAACTGAGAGTTGGTTACGGTGTAACTGGTTCATTGCCATCGCAGTCGGGTCTTGCCCAAGACTTGTATGGTTACAGCTTCCAGGGTGGCGGACAGGTTTCTCTTACAAGAGATGCTAACCCCGACCTGAAGTGGGAGCAGAAGTCAGAAATAAATGTTGGTGTTGACTTTGGTCTTGGCAGCAAGCTGTCGGGTTCATTGGAACTATACACAAGAAATATCTCAGACTTTATCCTAGAGCGTGCTGTACCTACAGATCTCTATCCCTCAGGAACACGATTTGAGAACGTTGGTGAATTAAAAACTAACGGTATTGAGTTCGCATTGAACTATACCTCTGTGAAAGCAGGCGACCTTAGCTGGACACCAGGTGTTGTTTTAAGCTCTTACAAAACCACGCTTGAGTCTTTTATTGAAGGTCTTGAAAGGCAAGTACGCGGAAGCCTTGGAGCTCCAGGCCAAAACAGCACCAACATGATCCGGGTAGCAGTGGGCGAAGAAATCGGACAGATCTGGGGACCTGTATTCTCCGGCGAAGTTGATGGCGAAGGAAGGCCTGTAATGACCGACCTTAACGGCGACGGACAGCTTATTACCGACCAGGGTTCAGCCCTTGCTGAAAACGGTGACTTCCAGGAGCTTGGCAATGGTATTCCTGACCTGGAAATTGGCTGGACAAACCAAATCACTTATAAGAATTGGGATCTTAATGCCTTCTTCAGAGGTGCTTTCGGTCACAGCCTGGTTAACACCTACAGGGCGTTTTATGAGCCGCTCGACTTGGGCGCTATCAACTCTTACAACCGTATCAGCACAGACAAGGCTGTTGACGGCATCACTCAGGCGCAGTTCAGCTCATTGTATGTTGAGAAAGCTGGATTCTTCAAGCTTGACAACGTGACGCTGGGTTACAACTTTATTCCTGCCAACAACAAGGCAATCGGCAATATTCGTCTTTACGCAACTGCTGAAAACGTATTTGTAATTACCGATTATACCGGTATCGACCCCGAGCCTGTTCTCCAGGATTTCGGAGCTATCGATAATGGTGGCTTCCTTGGAACCACTCCCGATGTTTTGGCTCCGGGTATCGACCGCAGGAATAATTACTTTACAGCACGAACCTTCACGTTCGGCGTTAACATAGGATTTTAAACTATCGAAGAACAATGAAGAACTTATTTAAAATATTTCTCTTAATTCCTCTGGTCACAGCATTTTATGCTTGTACTGATCTTGAGGAAGAAATTGAAGGTGATTTCACTGAGACTTTCGATCCGGCGAATCCTGGCGTAGGTGTGAAAAACAACGTAAACAGGCCTACACCAGATGACGGACTAGCTCCTGCCTTTACCAGGCTTCTGAACGGTACCGCTAATCACGGCAGCTATTTTTCTGCATCAGAATTACCTACCGATGAAGCAGTAGTTACTCAAAAAGGTGGTGACTGGTTTGATGGTGGTATCCTGATCAATTTGCATGTCCATGATTTCAGGTCGACCAACCCATTTTTGAATGGTGCATGGAACGACACCTACGGCGGTATTACGCAGTGTAACATCCTGCTTGATGGTGACCTTTCTGCTGGAGCA
The DNA here is from genome assembly GCA_965651695.1 of uncultured Imperialibacter sp. Taxonomy (GTDB): domain Bacteria; phylum Bacteroidota; class Bacteroidia; order Cytophagales; family Cyclobacteriaceae; genus Imperialibacter. Next base: position 60,706 of record CBFGTI010000006.1, read on the forward strand.
GAAGCTCAGGTAAGAATGTTGCGTGCCTACTTCTACTGGAGGCTTTTAGACATGTTTGGCAATGTAAAAATTGTAACCACTCCTGGCGTTGATGTACCGCAGTCTGATCGGACAGCAGTATTCAATTTTGTTGAGAGTGAGTTGCTGGCCGCTATCCCTGACTTATCGGAAGCAAGGTCTGAGTATGGAAGAGCAAACAAATGGGCTGCATATGCATTGCTGGCACGTTTGTATTTGAATGCTGAGGTGTACACAGGTAACGCTAGATATCAGGATGCATCTGATGCAGCTGACATGGTGATTAACTCAGGTGTATACGACCTGGATCCAAACTATGCAGCTGTTTTCGCACCGGATAACGTAGAAAATATCGAGCACATTATGGTGGCTCCGTTTGACGAGGCGACCGGTACCGGTATGAACTTCGCACAAATGACGCTTCACTACCCAAGTCAGCTTACATTCAGCCTGCAGCAGCAGCCATGGAATGGCTACTCTACACTCGAAGAGTTTTATAACTCATATGAGGACGGTGACGAAAGAAAGGAAAACAACTTCATCGTAGGCCCTCAGGTAGACAGAAGTGGTAACCCGATCCTTGATCTTGCCTTCGATAAGGCTGATGAGGATGGAGCCGCTATTAACTACACACCTGAAATTAATCAGCTTGCGCCTAATGGTTCAAGACAAGCCGGTGCTCGCTTGGGCAAATTCAGCTTCAAAATTGGCCAAACCCCTGACATGGATAATGATTTCCCGGTATTGCGCTATGGCGAAGTACTGCTCAACAAGGCCGAAGCAATGGCCAGAATGAGCGGAAACTGGAATGCTGGACTTATTTACGTAAACCAGCTGAGAACAAGAGCAGATGTGGATGAATTCACAACCATAACTGAGGATGAGTTTTTAGCTGAAAGAGGTCGCGAGCTGTTCCAGGAGTCGCTTAGAAGAACAGACCTTATCCGCTTTGGGGCTTGGGGCGACGCATGGTGGGAAAAACCCGCTCACAGCGATGACTACAAGAACATATTCCCAATTCCATTGGATCAGATTAACGCGTCTGCATCAGAAACATATCCGCTGGCGCAGAACCCTGGTTATTAATTTATACAGATAAGGTTTTTGACATAGTAAATAGCGTCCTTCACAGGACGCTATTTTTTTAACAGAAAGTGATTAACGCAGTCAGGAGCTATAAAGGGGCTGGCGGAAGTGCAAGCCAAATGGCATCCTTGAGATGCATTAAAAAAGACAGTGTGCATTTTTTGAGCCTGCCATAGGGCTCTAGATTATTTCGGGAAAATAAATTACATCCGAGAAACGCACATCCGCTTAATTAATATTTTCAGAGCCGAAATTTGGCTCTCAATAGATGTAGCAATAGTTTTACAGTTAAACAAATGCTTTTATTGTATGAGAGGCGTTTTTAGTTTTTTGCTTTTGAGTTTGCTGTTAACCGGGTGTTTTGAGTCTGAGTACACCAGGCTGGTTAAATCGGAACTGTCAAAAGAAACTCGCTCCGATTCGCTGTTGTTTGATATTGAGTTCGGAGACTCCAGAGAAGAGTTTTACCAAAAATGTTATCGGCTCAACAGGAGGCAGCTTGTGTCGCAAGGGCCGGGAAATTCGTCTGTTCAATACCTTTTTACAGATTCTGTCTATCACAAAGAACCCGCTTCGCTTCAACTGTTGTTTTATCCGAAATTTGATGAGAAACAGGTAATAAAGAGTATGGACCTGGAACTCAGTTATACTGGATGGGCTCCCTGGAATACCAGATTAAAATCTGACTCCTTAAAACCCAAAGTACTTGAAATGCTGCGGGACTGGTACGGGGGCAATGATTTCATTAGCGTTACCCTAAATAAAGTGGAAGTACCACTGAAACTGGACGCCAACAGGAGAATTATTGTTTTTACGAAAGACGAAGAAAAAGTAGTCGTAAAAATTCAGGACATACTCCACCCGGAGTATCAACATTCAATAAGCAAATGATGAAGTGGTGGTTATAATTCCTTCGCTATGTCCACCGCTGTCCTCGCTGGAAAAAGGCGGTTGCGTAATTGGCAGCGAGGTGGATCACACTGATAAAAAAATATAATATGAAGTACATTGCATTGGCCGGTGTTTTATTCTTATCAGTCGGTTGCTCGCAAGAACTGGCGGAAAAGAAAAATCCTTTTTTGTTTGAGTTGATTCCGGGGGCGGCCTCAGGAGTAGATTTTCGTAATGACCTTAAATTCGATGAGGAATTCAACATCTACACCTATCGAAATTTTTACAATGGTGGCGGCGTAGCCCTGGGAGACGTGAATAATGATGGACTGATAGATATCTACTTCACATCGAATATAGCCGTCAATAAACTCTACCTCAATCGGGGAGATTGGAAATTTGAAGACATTACTGAAGATGCCGGTGTAGCAGGAAGCAAGGCCTGGTCTACGGGGGTAACGATGGTGGATATTAACGGAGACGGGTGGCTGGACATTTACGTCTGCAATTCAGGAGATGTAAAAGGGGATAACAAGCAAAATGAGCTCTTTATAAACAACGGTGACTTGACGTTCACGGAGGCCGGTGCACAATATGGGCTGGACAACGGCGGTTTTTCTACCCATGCTTCTTTTTTCGACTACGACAAAGATGGAGACCTTGATGTTTACCTGTTAAACAACTCCTACAAAGCCATTGGTAGTTTCAACCTCAAAAACAATATACGGCACGAAAGAGATAGCCTTGGCGGCGACAAGTTACTCGAAAATGATAACGGCTATTTTAGAGACGTAAGCGAAGCCGCCGGAATTTTCGGAAGCGAGATAGGATTCGGGCTCGGCATCACTGTAGGCGATGTAAACAACGACGGGTGGGAGGATATATATGTTTCAAATGATTTTTTTGAACGAGACTATCTTTATATCAACAACCGTGACAAAACATTCTCCGAACAGCTCGAAAGCCAAATGAAGTCAATTAGTGGCGCCTCTATGGGCGCCGACATGGCTGATGTAAACAACGATGGCTACGCCGACCTCTTTGTTACTGAAATGCTTCCCCGTACCAGAGACCGGCTGAAGACAATCACAACTTTTGAAGATTGGAACAAATACCAATACAACATTAATGCGGGCTATTATCACCAGTTTACCCGCAATACATTCCAGCTAAATAACGGCAATAATAGTTTTAGCGAAATTGGCCGGCTGGCGGGCGTTGAAGCATCCGACTGGAGTTGGGGCGCACTTATTTTTGATTTCGACAATGATGGTATGAAGGACATCTTCATTGCCAACGGCATGTATCAGGACCTCACCAACCAGGACTATCTTCGATATATTTCAAATGAGGAGGTGATGAGATCAATTATTTCGCAAAACCGGGTTGACTACAAAAAACTGATCGACATCATTCCTTCCAATCCAATACAAAACTACGCATTTCTCAATAAAGGTAATCTCCGGTTTGATGACTCAACAACTCAACTGGGGCTTGACCAAAAAGGTTTTTCCAATGGAGCGGCATACGGTGACCTGGACAATGATGGAGATTTGGATCTTGTGGTAAATAATATCAACAGCCCCGCATTTTTGTATAGAAACCGGGCAAACGACGATAGAGATGTTAATTACCTCCAGTTTATTTTGCGCGGCGAAAACAAAAATACGTTGGCTATAGGAGCTAAGATAAGTGTGACCGATGGCGAAACTACTTACTTTGTAGAGCAACAGCCCACCAGGGGTTTTGAATCGTCAGTCGACCCGCGGCCACACCTTGGCCTCAAATCGGCGAAAAATGTAGATATCTCGATCAAGTGGCCTTCCGGGAAGTTGACCCAACTGAAGAACATTCGGGTAAACCAGGTGATTGAGGCTTATGAGAAAGACGCGGATAGTACCACCTCAGTGGTAGCCGTAGCTATTGCCGATAATACATTATTTAACCCTGCCTCTCCCCTTCCCTACAATCACGTGGAGAATCAGTTCGTGGATTTTCACCGGGAGCGGCTGCTTTATCACATGATGAGCACCGAAGGTCCGCACATTTCGGCTGGTGACGTCAATGGCGACGGGGAGGATGATTTCTATGTCTCCGGCTCGAAAGGGTCGCCAGGTACTTTGCTAGTAAGTGACAACAGTCGCTTCAAGGCTACAACAAAAGCTTTCGAAGGCGAGCTCGACTCCGAAGACATGTCCAGCGTTTTCTTTGACGCCGATGGTGACGGCGACATGGATTTGTACGTGTGCAGCGGGGGAACCGAATTCAACCAAAGTTCGGCGTCGCTTCTCGATAGATTATACCTGAATGACGGCAAGGGTAATTTCACATTGTCGCCACAAAACCTACCCTCCGCCGCAAGGTACGTGAGCACATCCACCGTCGCTGCTGCTGACTTTGATCGGGATGGCGACATCGATCTTTTCGTGGGCGAGCGCCTAATTCCTTTTCAGTTTGGCTTACCCGGCAGCGGCTTTATCCTGGTAAACGATGGCAAGGGTAACTTTGCCGATGCCACAGATGCCGTGGCCCCGGGCTTGATAAAATTAGGCCTTATTACTTCAGGCGACTGGGCAGATATGGATGCCGACGGAGATCTTGATCTTGTGATCGTGGGCGAATACATGTCTCCCAAGGTGTTCAAGAATGAGGAAGGTAAATTGGTGCCCGTACCATCGATTGAGCTTGACCAGCAAAAAGGCTGGTGGAATAAGCTGCAAATGGCAGATATCGATGGAGACGGAGATTTGGACATCATAGCGGGAAATCATGGCCGAAACAGCCGGTTTAGGGCATCGCCACAGGAGCCAATAAAGCTGTATGTGGGCGATTATGATAAAAACGGATTTTTAGATCCCATTCTCACTTCAGCCAAAGATGGGAAAGACTATCCTTTTGCACTTCGCCACAATCTGCTCGATCAGGTAAAGGCGCTGACAAAAAAGTTTCCCGATTACGAGTCGTACAAAAACGCCACTATGAGTGATATCCTAGACCCTAAGCAGATTGAAGAAGCGCTGATACTGGAGGTAACCCAGCTGTCGACGGGTATCTTTGTAAACAATGGCAACTTCGAATTCTCCTTCGTGAGCCTGCCTGTTGAAGCTCAATTTGCACCTGTTTACGGCATATCGACCGGCGATTATGACAGAGATGGCGATCTCGATATTTTGCTCGGGGGCAATTTGTATGGTGTTCAGCCTGAGGCAGGAAGGTATGACGCCAGTTACGGACTATTTCTGGAAAATACCGGAGATATGAATTTCCAAACCTCCGGAGGAAACAGGGGTTTTTGGGTAGATGGGGAAATTCGGGATATCCTTACGCTAAGCAATCGTGTAATTGTAACGAGAAATAACGACAGCACCGTCGTATTCGAATATTAACGACGGCCGGGTGGTGAAAAGAATATTTACTATGAGCTGCATTCGAACTTTAGGGATACTGGTGATATGTGGAGGTATTATCTCTTGTGATTCCCCTAACGAAAAGGCTGCATCAACGCTGTTTGAGCAAATTCCTTCCAAAGTATCGGGAATAACATTTTCGAATGATCTCGAGTACACAGAGGAGTTGAACCCTTATATTTTTCGAAACTTCTACAACGGAGGTGGTGTGGGGCTCGGAGACATCAATAATGACGGTTTACTCGACATCTTCTTTTCCGGCAATCTGGTGTCCAATAAACTTTATCTCAACAAGGGAGACTTCAGGTTTGAAGATATTACTGAAAGGGCTGGAATAGGAAGTGAAGGTGTTTGGACTACCGGAGTCAGCATCGTGGATATAAACGGCGACGGCCTTCTTGATATTTATATATGCAAATCTGGCCCACCCGGAGGCGAAAAGCGACACAATGAGCTATTCATAAACAATGGAGATCTCACTTTTGCCGAAAGATCGAAGGAGTACGGACTGGCCGACGAAGGGCTTTCCACACATGCTGCTTTCTTCGACTTTGATAAAGATGGAGACATTGACTGCTACCTGCTCAACAATAGTATACGGGCTGTGGGTGGCTACGACCTGAGAAAGGATCAGCGCAATATCCCAGACCCCGAGGGCGGAAATAAGCTGTATAGAAATGATAACGGCAAATTTGTGGACGTAAGCCAGCAGGCGGGTATCTACACCAGCGCAATAGGTTTTGGCCTGGGTGTGACCATCGGCGACATTAATAAGGATGGCTGGCAGGATATATACGTATCGAATGATTTCTTTGAGAAAGATTACTTGTACATCAACAACCACGATGGCACTTTTACCGAAAGCCTCGAGGAACTACTGAGAGAAATTAGCCTGGGGTCGATGGGAGCCGATTTGGCCGATATCAACAATGACGGCTTCCCGGAGATTTTTGTAACCGAAATGCTACCCGAAACCGACGAAAGACTAAAAACTGCTGCACAATTTGAAAAATGGGATAAATACCAGTTAAGCGTCCAACAAGGCTACTACCATCAGTTCAGCAGAAATACACTGCAATTAAATAATGGCCCGGGCCCTGGTGAAAAGCTTAGCTTCAGCGAGGTTTCCCGTATGGCAGGCGTACATGCTACCGACTGGAGTTGGGGTGCCCTTATTTTTGACATGGATAATGATGGCTTCAAAGACATTTTCGTGGCTAATGGCATCTACAAAGACCTGCTTGATCAGGATTATATTAATTTCGTGGGTGACCCGGAAGTAGTCAGGAGCATCCTGAATCAGACCAGCAAAGTTATAAAGCAGCTGATTGACTCAATTCCGACGAACCGAATTCCCAACTATGCATTCCAGAACCAGGGAGGTATCAAATTCAAAAACGTGGCCGAAGAATGGGGATTGGCTCTTCCCTCCCACTCCAACGGATCGGCTTATGGCGATTTAGACAACGATGGCGATCTTGACCTTGTACTGAACAACGTGAACATGCCGGCGGCTGTCTACAAAAACAAATCCAACGAAATCTATCCACTGCATCACACCTTGAGCATAAAGCTACAGGGTGATAGTCTGAATCGATTTGCCCTTGGTTCCAAAGTCACAGTTTATGCTGGTGAAAAGGTGTTTTACCAGGAGATGGCCCCCATGCGCGGCTTTATGTCGTCGGTCGATTATACGCTGCATTTTGGATTGGGCAACGAAGCTGGCGTAGACTCATTAATAGTGGAATGGCCAAATGATAAAGTCACGACTCTTAGAAACATCGCCCCCGATCAACAAATGGTGGTAAACCAGACCAGTGCAACCGCCAGACAAATGCCTACTAAAAAAGAAATCAAGGCAGTTTTTACATCGCTAGTAACCCCGCCCGGCCTTGAATACAAGCATGAAGAAAGTGAGTTTGTAGATTTCGACCGTGACCGGCTCCTTTTCAATATGATTTCCAATGAAGGACCGTGTGTGTGTGTAGCTGATATTAACGCTGATGGGCTGGATGACCTGTATCTGGGTGGTGCTAAAGGCCAAAGTGGAAGCATGTTCGTCCAGACAGCTTCCGGTAGCTTCCGTTCTATCAATGCTGACCTTTTTACAGTTGATGCAACCTCTGAGGATACAGGGTGTGAATTTTTCGACGCCAACGGAGATGGACTTCCTGACCTGTATGTAACAAGTGGCAGCAACGAATTTTCTTCAAGCTCTTCTTCTCTCGCCGATCGGCTTTATATGAATCAGGGAAAAGGTGTTTTCGCCAAAAGCAAGCAACTTTTGCCTGTTAATACAAAATTTGAAAGCACTTCTGTGGTACGGGCAGCCGACTACGACGGCGATGGCGATCTCGATCTATTTGTTGGAAGCAGGGTAATGCCCTTTGTGTACGGCCAACCTAAAAATGGCTACATTCTCAACAACGACGGCCAGGGCAACTTCAGTGACATCACATTGGAAATTGCTCCGATGCTTCTGGAGATCGGACTGATTACCGACGCTGTATGGGCGGATGTCAACGGTGATACGGCGTTAGACCTGGTAGTTGTTGGAGAATGGATGCCCGTTCGTATATTCTTGAACAGCAATGGAAAGTTAGTTGACAGCACAGTGGAAAGCGGCCTCGAAGAATCTAACGGATGGACGAACACCGTAGCGGTTGCCGACCTAAATGGCGATGGGCATATGGACATAATTACCGGAAATCATGGCCTTAATTCCCGCTTCAAAGCATCGCCCGAAGAGCCCGTGTCTCTATATGTGAACGACTTTGATAAAAATGGCACACTGGAGCAGATTCTGACCCGCTACGAGCATGGCAAAGAATTGCCGATGGTACTTCGCACCGATCTTGTGATGCAGATACCCTCTTTGAAGAAGAAATACCTTCGCTTCAGCAATTATAAGGACCAGACAATCAAAGACATTTTCACTGAGGATCAGATGAAAAACAGCTTGGTTTTAAAAGCTTATGATTTTTCTTCTGCGGTTTGGCTGAACAATGGAAACGGTGTGTTCAAAAGGCTTGCATTACCTGATCCGGCCCAAGTCTCACCAGTTTATGCATTATTTACTGATGATTTCGATAAGGATGGAACTATCGACATCTTTCTTGGGGGTAATCAATACAAGGCCAAGCCCGAAACCGGAATTTATGACGCAAGTTATGGTCTGATGCTGCGCGGATTGGGAGACGGGACATTCAAAGCTTTGCCATCCAAAGAATCTGGCGTGCTCATTAAGGGGCAGATCCGCGATATCAAGCGGCTTCAGCTAAATGGGAAACAGGCTGTGATTGTGGGAAAGAATAATGACATCCCGGCAATACTGCAATACTAAAAGGTAACAAATTTAAACAAGCTGCGGCAATTTTTTACAGCCAAGAATGGCCTCAGTCGAAAAACATCGCTCTAAATTGATTAGTAAGCCTAAGCCTCGCAGGAAAGTGATAAAACCGGATCTGTATGACCACTCCGGCCCAATCACCGTCAAAGGTTCAATTAGATCCTTCGTTACGGCAGCAATAGTGGCTATATGCCTTTTATCTTGTGATTCTGCAACATACAACGGCAAACGTTCCCTTTTTGAGCCAATTTCGTCTGCCAAATCAAAAATAACCTTTTCCAACACCCTCACCGAAAACGAGGATTTCAATCTCATCGAGTATCTCTACTTCTACAACGGCGGTGGGGTGGCGCTGGGCGATATTAACAACGATGGCCTGGTAGACATTTACTTGTCGGCGAACCAGCTGGAGAATAAGCTATACCTGAACAAGGGCAATTGGCAGTTCGAAGACATCACAGAAACGGCTGGCGTCGGGTCCCCCGGCCCTTGGAAAACCGGTGTAACCATGGCCGACGTTAACGGCGACGGCTTATTGGACATCTACCAGTGCCGCCTCGGAGGCTATAAAGGAATAGCTGGAAAAAATCAGCTCTTCATTAACAATGGAGACCTCACCTTTACAGAAAGGGCAGGGGAATATAATCTTGACTTCAGCGGATTCAGCACACAGGCAGCGTTTTTCGATTACGACCTCGATGGCGACCTCGACGTGTACCTGCTCAACCATTCGGTTCATACCGAGCGCAGCTACGGCAGAGCAACGCTGAGGCAATATGACGATAGCAAAGCCGGCGACCGCCTATTTAAAAACAACAGCGATACGGGTGTGTTGTCGTTTACCAGCGTAACCAGGGAGGCAGGCATTTATTCCAGCCACATTGGCTATGGATTGGGAGTGGGTGTGAGCGACGTTAATGGCGATGGTTGGCCGGATATTTACATCTCCAACGATTTCAACGAAAACGACTACCTCTACATCAACAACGGTGCAAGTGGCGAAAAGCCGGTTACCTTTACTGAATCTATCAGCTCAGCCATTGGCCACACCAGCAGATTCTCCATGGGCAACGACCTGGCCGATTACAATAATGATGGACGGGTAGACATCATTTCGCTCGATATGCTGCCCGACGATGAGCGGGTAGTAAAGTTATCCGCTGGCGAAGATTCTTATCAAATTTACAGCTTGAAGCTTGAATTTGGCTACGGCAGGCAGTTTGCCCGCAATACATTGCAGTTGAACCAGGGACAGGACCCGGCGGGTGTACCAATCTACGCCGAAATTGGCCAGCTCGCCGGAGTGCACGCTACCGACTGGAGCTGGTCGGCTCTATTTGCCGACTACGACAACGACGGGTACAAAGACCTTTTCATTTCGAACGGCATCAGGCGGCGGCCAAACGACATGGACTATATTAACTTCATCTCCAGCAAAGAAATCCCTGATGGCCTGGTTAATCAGCCCGATCTGAGTGATTTGGCGCTGGTTAACCAGATGCCCGACGGTGCCGTACCCAATTATTTTTTTAAGAACAACGGCGATCTTACATTCAAAAACATGAGCAGTGAGTGGGGTATGTCCGCTCCTACCCTTTCTAACGGCGCCGCCTATGCCGACCTCGACAACGACGGTGACCTGGACCTGGTGATCAACAATATCAACCAGCAAGCCAGCCTGATGCGCAACTACACCAGAGAAAACATAGAGCACGACAGTACCTCACAAGCTTATTTGCACATAATTGCCAAAGGAAATGGCAACAACACGTTTGGCATTGGCTTAAAAGCTTTAGCATACGCCGGCGGCCGTGCTGTGATGCAGGAAAACTTTTCTTCAAGAGGTTTTCAGTCGTCGGTACCGCCCCATATTCACATTGGGTTGGGAAATATCCACTTGCTCGACTCGCTGCGGGTTTTGTGGCCTGGAGGGAAAACACAGCTGATAAAAGAAGTAGAAGTAAACAGAACACTCGAGGTTTCAGAAGCTGAAGCATCGGAATTTTACATACGTTCGTTTACACCTGGCGAGGATCGTAGCGAACCACTTGGCGAACCACTTGGCGAACCACTTTTTAAAGACTACACCACACAGTCGGGGGTAGATTTTCGGCACCAGGAAAATCATTTCAACGACTTCAATAGGGAATTCCTGCTTCCGCATGCCATCTCGCGTGAAGGTCCTAAGATCGCGGTAGCCGACTACAACAGCGATGGAAAAGACGATTTCTATGTCGGAAATGCTACCGGCGCAGAGGGACGCCTTTACCAGCAATCGGACGGAGCCACCTTTTTTGAAAGTGCAATTACCCTCACAAAATCGATCGTCGAGAGTGAGGAAACAGCCGCCATTGCTTTCGACGCCAACGGCGATCACTTGCCTGATCTGTACATTACCACCGGGGGAAATGAGGTTGTTCCACCGAATCCTTTACTTCAGGATCATCTTCTTCTGAACACGGGAAGCGGTTTTTCTGAACCTGACCGAGGCGATTTACCAGAATTGTTCCAACACGGCGCCGTGGTAGTAGACGCCGACATCGACCAGGACGGCGACCAGGACCTGTTTGTTGGTGGCCGGGCGGTTCCAGGGCAATATGGCATCACACCGCACAGCTACATCCTTCTCAACAACGGTAGTGGCAAATTCACGGAGGCTACCGCTAGCATTGCTCCAGAACTGCTTGAGGTAGGGATGGTGAAGGATGCTAAATGGGCAGACCTTAATGGCGACGCCTATCCCGATCTGATTGTAGCAGGCGAATGGATGGCTTTAACTGTTTTCTACAACAACAATGGACAACTTGAAAGGGCTGCGGAAACCGGACTGGAAAATACTACCGGCTGGTGGAACTGCATCGAGACTGCCGATTTCGATAATGACGGTGATATCGACTTTGTAGCAGGAAACCTCGGAAGCAATTCGAGACTTAAACCCTCGCAGGATTATCCCCTGCATCTGTACATCCAGGACTTTGATGATAACGGCTCATTGGAACAAATAATGGCCTACAGTACACCCGAAGGGATTTTCACTACAAATACGAAAGATGAACTCATCAAACAGATGCCATCCCTCAAAAAGAAGTATGTGAAGCACCAGGATTTTGCCGGTAAAACTGTAGACGAAATATTTGGCAAAGAAGAGCTGGAAAAAAGCCTGCACTTAAGCGTGAATACTTTTCAGTCTGTATATGTAGAAAACATGGGTAACGGGCGTTTTCGCACCCGGAGTCTTCCCCTTGAGGCGCAATTTTTTCCTGTCATGGCTATGACCACTGCCGACCTCAACAACGACGGCCACCCCGACATCGTTGCGGGCGGTAACCTCCTCAGCACCTCTCCCTATTTTGGAACTTATGATGCAGGAAAGGGTCTTGTGCTTTTAGGTGATGGAAGAGGAAATTTCACTCCATTGCCGCAGCACAAAAGCGGCTTGAGGATCGACGGCGAAATAAGAGATATAAAAATTTTGAAAACAGGTGAAAAACTGCTTTTTATCATTGCGAGAAACAATGATAAGCTTTTGATTTATGAACTGAACGAATCATTTCGCAATAATTTTTAACTTTGAGGTTCATTTAAAGGAGTATGTTATGATAAATCGACTTTTTAGCTCACTAGTCGTTGGTGTAGTTGCTCTGCTGGTTTCTTGCCAGAGCACAAAAAAAGAATACAAACAGGTCCTGAGTGACCCTATATTTTATCATGAATCGGTTAAAAAGCTTACCGACATCATCGTTCATGATATATTCAATCCGGTTGTTGCCAGCCGTATTTATGCCTATCCTAATATCGCAGCCTACGAGGTACTCGTAAATCAGTATCCCGAATATCAGTCGCTGGCTGGCCAATTGAACGGGCTTACGCAAGCCCCTAAACCGGACTCAGAAAAGGAAATAGATTTTCACCTGGCTGCGTTGCAAGCATTTATTACTGTGGGCAAAGCACTTATTTTTTCCGAGGACAAGATGGAATTGTATCGGCAAAAAATGTACACCAAAATTAAGGATACGAACATTCCTTCGAGTGTTTTTGAAAATTCGGTTGCCTATGGTGAAGAAGTAGCGAAACACATTTTGGACTGGACTGGTAAGGACAATTACAAAGAAAGCAGGTCTTTTCCCAAATATACTGTTGTCAACAACGCCGAATTCTGGAAGCCGACCCCTCCCGACTATATGGAAGGAATTGAACCGCACTGGATGAAAATACGGACGCTGGTACTCGACTCCTGCAACCAGTTTAGTCCACCACCTCCCACGCCATATAGCATGGACAAAAACAGCCAGTTTTACAAAGAGGTACTGGAAGTGTATGAAACCGGTAAAAACCTGACCGACGAACAAACAGAAATTGCCAAGTTTTGGGATTGCAATCCCTATGTTTCGCACCACAAGGGCCATGCGATGTTTGCTACGAAAAAAATTACTCCCGGTGGGCATTGGATGGGAATTACGTCCATCGCCAGCAAGCAGGCGAAATCTGACTTTATGGAAACATCAGAGGCCTACACAATGGTAACAATTGGCCTTTTTGATGGTTTTATTTCTTGCTGGGATGAAAAGTGGAGAAGCATACTTCTGAGACCTGAAACAGTAATCAACGAGTTTGTCGACGAAGACTGGGTGCCACTTCTCCAAACTCCGCCATTTCCCGAATATACCAGCGGGCATAGTGTAATTAGTAATGCAGCGGCCACAGTGCTCACAAAACTATATGGCGAAAGCTTTAGCTATGAAGACACCACTGAGTTAGAGTATGGCCTTACAGCACGACGCTTCGATTCGTTCTTCGAAGCAAGCGAGGAGGCAGCAATAAGTCGCTTATACGGTGGTATTCATTATATGCCTGCGATTGTAAATGGAGTAACCCAAGGCAAGCATGTAGGTAACTGGGTGATCGAAAACATCAAAACGAGGAAAGACGACGCCCTCGCATCCACAAAGTAATCGGTTTCAAAGCAAAAAGGGTTTAGCGTCGGAGATATCCATAACGCTAAACCCTTTATTTTTTATAACAACTTCTCTTATCTTTTCGGTTGGTCTTTATTTACTCTCAGCTCACGGCCATCAACTACTAAGCCCTGGAAACTGTTGGCAACCTTATGCGAAGCCTTTGAGGCTACCTCGAAAAAAGAGTGTTTCTTATGCAGCTCAATCGCACCGATGTCATCTTTTTTCAACTTGGTTTGATCACAGATAAACCGAAGCAAATCGCCTTTGCTTACATCGTCTACAGCGCCTAAGTTGATAAAGAATCGCTCCATTTTACCGCCATCCTTAGCACCGTCTTTATCTCTGCCTCCCCTTTCTCTCTCTGAAAAAGCTCGTTCCTTCCCCCTGTCTCGCGATGTCCTCTCTCTGTCTCTGCTACCTGACAAGGACGCCCTGTCGCCACGTCGCTCGCCCGAACGCTCCGATGTTCGGTCATCGTTCAGGTTTTTCTCGTGCACATCCTTGTAGCCCAGCAAGTCTAGCTCGTGAGAAAGAAGCTTGCTTATCAGCGTTTCATGATTGATGCCCCCCAGCTTTTCAAGTATACGTTCGAAAATCTTACCGTCGAGGCTGTCGTTTGGCTCAGTCTCAATTACCCGGTCGGCCCAGTGTGTAAGCCGGCTCTCCAATATCTGCCCCACTCCCGGCACCTGAACCTTTTCCATTCGTATGCCAAGTTTCTTCTCCAGGAACCTGATTTTGCGGATGTCGTGATGTGTAATGAGCGCTAGAGAGATACCGGTTTTCCCTGCTCTGGCGGTGCGGCCGCTCCGGTGGGTATAATACTCCGAATCGTCTGGCAGAGAAAAATGGATCACGTGCGTCAGGTTATTAACATCAATACCCCGGGCTGCCACATCAGTTGCAATTAGCAGCCGTACCGCATGTGCTTTAAACTTCTTCATTACCTGGTCTCGCTGCGCCTGCGAAAGGTCGCCGTGCAAAGGCTCCGCATGGTAACCGCTTTGTGTCAGTTCAATGGCAAGCTGCTGTGTGTCCATTTTGGTGCGGCAAAAAACAATGCCCAGCATGTCGGGCTGAAAGTCTATAAAGCGCCTCAATACCTCCACCTTCTCAGAAGCCCGGATAACGGCATACTGATGCTCAATATTCTTGTTTACCACATTCCCCGCCTGCACCGACACCTCCAGCGGATCACTCATATACTTTTTGATAAGTGTCCGTATTTCGGAAGGCATAGTGGCTGAAAACAACCAGGTTACTTTTGTTTCCGGCGTATGTGATAAGATGCTGTCGATATCCTCTTTAAAGCCCATATTAAGCATTTCGTCGGCCTCATCGAGCACCACAAAATCGATGGTCTCCAACTTCACAGCCTTCCGCTCAATGAGGTCTATCAAACGGCCGGGTGTGGCCACCACAATCTGTACTCCGGCCTTTAATGCCTTTATCTGCGGTACTATCGGAGCTCCACCGTATACCGCCTGTATATGAAGTTTGGGCAAATATTTCGCGAAAGCCACCAGCTGGGCAGTTATCTGCTGGCACAGTTCCCTGGTAGGTGCCAATATCAACGCCTGAGTTGCGCGATCATTTTCATCTATGTGATCAAGAAGAGGCAGCCCAAAAGCGGCAGTTTTGCCTGTGCCGGTTTGAGCCAGTCCAATAAAGTCAGTTAATTCGCCAGCAAGAGAAGGAATAGATTTTTGTTGAATTGGAGAAGGATTTTCAAAGCCCAATTCAGGAAGAACTTTTAGCAAGGACTCTGATAGTCCAAGCTCAGAAAATGTACTCATTAAAATATAATATAATTTGAATCGCAAAGTTACGCTAAATATTTGGAGTATCGGCATGCGGCTATGTGCTGCTAGAATAATATTTGGAAAACGGCAGCGCAACCATACAAAACTACCATAAGCATGACCGCGAAAACCTTGAGACAAACGCTGAAGATGTTGGCTGTGAACGGTAGTTATGATAAACATCTAAAAGCGGAAGGCTCCGCCAGCTTTGAATCGGGTACCAAATATTGCTCCAGCCCAAGCAGCAGGAAATGAGGGCCAACATACCTCATTCGCCAAGCCAGAAAGCTGCTATTATAATTTATAGTAGAAAAAATATGATTTTATTGCTAATGTAATTTTTCCATGGTATCTTTAAATTATTATATTTCTTCTACCTATAATCAAACTGTGAAAGTTATGGAATTTATCAAAACACTTCTTTTTCCTAAGAAACACCGTAATCAGGCCAAATTGAAATATGATAAGGACGAAAAGAAATGGATGGTGATGAAGGAAGGCAGCATTCTCTTCCTGGGAACTGAAGAACAGTGCCAAAAATACATGCAAAATACCCTTACCATTTAGCCAGTTATGACTTTTTCCACTAACAAAAAAGGAGCCTTTCGGCTCCTTTTCTATTTCCCGGGGCGCTAAACCTTCCTAAATCTTAACACCAAGTTCCAGTACGATACGGTACGCTTTGTATACATGCTGCAATGCCGCAGCTATGCCGCCGGAGTGAACTCCCACGCATCGATTCGAAGTGTCGTTGTAAATAAAGTAGCCCGGCAAGCTTTCGATATTACCATCAAAGGCTAGCCCTACAATTTCTTTGTTCCTATTAACTATAGGGCTTCCTGAATTACCCCCAATAATATCGTTGGTAGCGATGAAGTTCAATGGTGCCCTTAGTAGCTCGGGCGTAGGCGCTTGCCATCTCTCGGGCAATACCCACGGAATTTTCTGGTCGTAGCTGTAATAGCGATCGTAAAGACCATAATAGTGGGTTTTGTATGGCGCCTGCGTGCCGTTGTAGTTATATTTCTTCACCACGCCATCGGCTATTCTCAAAGAGAATGTTGCATCAGGTGGCGCCTGATCGCCGCTAACCTGGTACTGGTAGCCTGCAATTCGTTCGATTTCGCTATTGTTAGCGTCGTTCAATTCCTTCAACTTGGCCACTGCAGCTTTATATTGAGGAATGAGAATGAATGCTGCACGCACCAATGGGTCGGTATCTGCCCTAAGCTTCTCAGGCTTCTGGTTAATCACACGTTTGTATGTCTCTTCCTGAAGCAACCTGGTGCCATCCACCATTTTGAATGTCAGGTCATTAATATTTCTGCCCTCATACAAATAAACCAGGTAGTTGCTCTTAGAGTGATCGCTCAATTCCTGCAAAAGAGTAAACAACAGCATTCTTTCGAGCGATATTTCGAAGTTCTGGCGAAGTTTAAGCATCGATGCAGTAATCTCGTTCTGTTTTTTCGTATCACCGGTCGTGGTTGCTTCATAATAGTCGTACAGCAAATGCAGCATAGTAAGCACTTTCCCTTTCTGCGCCGAAGGGCTCAGCAAAAATTGTTCGGCATATACCTGCTCCATTTCCCGTGTGTTTCGGAGAATCTTGTCCCACGCATCAGTGCCTTCTTTAAACTGCACATTCTTCTTTAACTCGTTCTCCCAGTTTATCTTCTTAGCCATCAGGTAAGGATCTCTCATACCTTTCAGTTGACCGGTATATGCTTTATGACGGTTAGCAAGGCTAAATGCCAGGTTTGTCACGCTATCTCTTTTTAAGGAGTCCGTCACCGTTCTCACATAGGTATTTAGTACTTTAACCCGGTGATCGAGGTAGTCGATGGCCAGGGGAAGCTGTACGTCACGGTCGAACTGCAGCTGGGCCATTGTTTTATAACGGCCGGTTGTGCCGGGGTTGCCTATTACAAAAACAGGCTCGTTTTCCTTCGGGCCGCCAGCATTGAATTTAAAATAGTTGGCTGGCCTCAATGGCAACCCTGTCTCGTCGTACGCACGGAAGAAGGTAAAGTCGAGGTTGTAGCGAGGGTAAGTGAAATTGTCGGCATCACCGCCAAAATAAGCGACACCCATTTCCGGGTAAAGCACCAGTCTGATGTCGTTATAGCGTTTGAAGCCATAAATCGAGTACTGACCACCGCTATAGAAGGTCCTTGTTTCGATTTCAAGACCCGCCCACCCCGGCTTGGCACCGTACTCTTGCTTCAACTCCGTCAGCGCAGTCTCTATACGCTCTGCTCGCTGAGAAGGTAGTGCGCCGGAAATTTTGGCATTTACCTCCGCTGTAATGTCGGCCAGCATCATCATCTGGTCTACATACAGATCGGGAATCCTCCGCTCCTCTTCCTGCGTTGGTGCATAAAAGCCATTGGTATCGAAATCTTCGCCGGACCTCATCACTTTTGCCACTACCCCACGGGCACAGTGGTGGTTAGTCATAATAAGTCCGCTAGCTGAAACAAACGAAGCAGAACACCAGCTGGAAAAGCGAAGGGATGACTTCCTCACGTCGTCGAGCCACTCGTCTGTAGCATCAAATTTGTAAGCTTGTTTGAAATACTCTTTGGGTGGATGCTCAAAGGTCCACATCTTTCCGCGGTCAAATCGGCCGGGCTTTACTGTATCCGGGTCGAATGTTAGCTGAGAAAAGCTGGCCTGCACGCCCCATATCAAGGCCAGCAAAAGGCATGAAAACTTCCTGTAGTTCATAATTCGAAAAGGTTAGGTATATGTTCCTTAGCTTAAAAGGTAAGTAAAAAAACAACTTTACTGCAAGTCCGAACATTTATTTTCGTCGAAGAAATACCG